>CAINEZ010000463.1 GCA_903847905.1 uncultured Bacteroidota bacterium | reverse complement strand
GCCGATATTATTCCCGCGCTTATTTAAACGTTTGTCAGAAAATATTCCTTCAAAATTTGGTGTATGGCTTATTTTATTCATATCTTTTTTGTGCCAAAGCTAATAATATTTGTGTCCACACGGTAGCTATCGGCAGGCAGGCGGCAAGGCAGGCACTAAGAAATTCCTTAGTGAAGCTTAGTGTCTAAGTGGTAATTTTTTGAGTTTCTAAGGATGCCCATAAGGTTTTTTCTACTTTCGAAATTTGCGAATAAAATCTTCTACTTCGGGAACGCCGCCCTGATAGATTAGGTAACCATTATAAGGTTCTCGCGGAGTTATTTCATCATTGATAGGGGAAAGCATAATTTTTTTTACCTTTTCCAGATCATTGGTTTGTCCAAGCGCCCAGCCCAATTTGATATATGCAACCTCGGGCAGCATATTTTCGGCAGGAATAACGCCTTTTGCCATAAGGTCGCGGCCGGTGTCGTATACAAACATGTGAACATATCCCCAAAGCGTTTGAACGGTCATATAAACGGCAACGCCTTTCTCGGCAGCTCTAACAATAGCCGGATATAGCGGTTTATTAACATGTCCCAATCCTGTTCCTATAATTATGATCCCCTTGTAACCGTTATCCACCATAGAATCTATCATATCGGGATTCATGTTGGTGTAATAATAAATCATTCCAACTTTTTCTTCAAAATAGGGAAGTATCTTTACATTCCTGTCTTTGCGGCGATGATTATAAATTTGTTTTATAGGAACTACTCCTTCCCTGGTAACTGTAGCCAAAGGAGTGTCGCCAATGGTGCGGAATGTGGAACGATATGATGAGTGCATTTTCCTGACCCTGGTTCCCCTGTGTAAAAATCCGTAAGAATCGGAAGTAGGACCGAACATACAAACCATAGTTTCTGCAATGTCGCCATGTCCGGCGGCAGTTGCTGCGTGCATAAGGTTAAGGGCGGCATCGGAAGACGGTCGGTCGGAAGAACGTTGCGAACCCACAAGTACAATAGGAATCGGGGAATTCTGAACCATGAATGTAAGAGCTGCAGCTGTATAATGCAAAGTATCCGTACCATGACCAATTATAATTCCATCAATACCATTTTCGATTTCCTTACCAATAGCAATAGCAAGTTTTTTATATTGCTCTGGTCCCATATTTTCACTGAAAACAGCAAAAACTTTTTCGGTTGTAAGGTTGCATATATCTGCTAACTCAGGTACGGCGCCATAAAGTTCGCCCGGGCTGAAAGCCGGAATTACAGCTCCTGTGCGGTAATCCAAGCGGGACGCAATAGTACCGCCCGTTCCTATTAACTTAACTTTTGGAAGCCCTTCGGTATATGGAAATTCTTTTTCAGGAATTTTATAGTTGGCTTTTTTATAACCTACTTCTTCCATATTGGTTACAGTTTCAGTATCTATCCCTATATTATAACCTGTAATAATTTTTAAAACTATGTGCTTGTCGTCGTCACTTTCTGAACGAGGCAATATAGTTCCTTTGAATGTTCCGCGTTTAGTGTCAATAACAGCTTGCCCCCATACCCGGACATTAAATTTTTTAAGCATCTCTAGCGCTGTGCCTTTATACCCCTGGAAAAAATCTTCTGACATTTTTTTATTTTAGATTTATGAATTTTATTTTTAATATTATTCAGCTTCATTATTATTTTCAAATATTTCATGTAGTTTTTTCTGCAATATTTTTTTATCAGGTAATTGTGTTTTGTATTCGGAAACCATTGTAGGAGAAAGACTGCGACTCAAAGCATATTCTACAACTTCGCTGTCTTTATCTTTGCATAATAAAACACCTATACTCGGATTTTCATATTGCTTCTTTACATCTCTGTCCAGCGCTTCTAAATAAAAATTAAGTTGACCCAAATGTTCTGGTTTAAACTTATCCGCTTTCAATTCAAAAGCTACTAAACATTGTAAGCCTCTGTGATAGAACAAAAGGTCAATATAAAAATCGCTGTTACCTACTTGTATTTTGTATTCTTCGCCTATAAATAAAAAATCTTTACCAAGTTCAAGGATAAAATTTTTCATTTGTTTGATTATGCCCTTCTGTAAATCGCTTTCGCTGTGTGGTTCGGGTAAATTCAAAAATTCAAACACGTAACTATCTTTAAAACTGTCGGTCATATCTGGATGGATTTCTTTCAGCGATGATGAAAGTTTTGCATTACCAAGCATTGTACGTTCAAAAAGTCCTGCCGATATTTGACGGTCAAGTTCTCTTTTACTGTATTTTTCTTTTATACACATTCGTATATAAAATTCCCTTTCTTCATTCGATTTGCATCTAGACATAATAATCAGGTTATTTGTCCAGCTTATTTTTGTTAAAAGAGTATCTTTAATATTTTCCTCTTGAATTTGCCTCCACAGTTTAGTGATAATTTGCTTTTCGCTTCCATTTTCTAATTGTGACACCAGTGGTGCGACAATTTTAACTTCCTTATTTTCAATGCTATGTCTTTGTCGTTCCAGAGGAGCGACAATTGGGGTTTTACAATAAGTTTCATAAAACCGAACCATTCTATAAATTCCTTTCCTGTCAAATCCTTTTAGTGAAGTATCTTGTTTTAGCAAAAAGTCTGACAACTGCTGAACCGTTTTGCTGCCCCATTTACTTTGTGATAATTGCTCACTCACATAAGCACCTACTTGCCAATATAAATTTACTAACTCGGCGTTTACGGTTTTCAGCGCATTATATCTTGCCTGCCTAATGGTTTCGGCAACAATTGAAAATGATATATTCCCTATATTTTTATTCATTTAAATCTTGAAAAATCTTCTGACATTTTATTATTTTTAGTCCCGATAACTCCCGATAACAATCGGGACGGGGTGTGATTTGTGATTTATATAGCAACGCGGATAAAGCTGATTTTAGCAGATTCGCGCTGATCTTTATTTTTAATTTACTGCTTTATATATCGCCACCTACGGGGCTTCATTTTATAATTAATTTATTGTTTTACCAAAATATCGTACCGTACCTTCGGTCGGTACTGAAAAGTACCGTAGGTACGGAATTTTGGTAAAATTAACAATCACAAAAATTCATAAAGTGCCGTAGGTACGAAATATTTCATTTTAAATTTACATTGCACATTTTCTAAAAAATATTTTTCTAAT
>CAINEZ010000462.1 GCA_903847905.1 uncultured Bacteroidota bacterium | reverse complement strand
TTGACCTGAGTTGCAAAAAAATAAGAAGGGTTTATCGGGACGCTATATGGTTAGGTAAAATTGCGTGTTGAAATGCATTAAAAAATTAACGAACTATTGATGATAATATTTATTTTAATAAAAATTGTATGTTGCATTGTTTTGGTACATGCACTATGTGAGAAATTCAACTGCTTTATTCAATGCCTTCTCAATCCCTTCTGCATTTTTACCTCCGGCAGTTGCAAAGAAAGGCTGTCCGCCACCGCCTCCATTGATCTCTTTTGCAAGTTCTCTCACAATTTTACTGGCATCAAGTTTCTTTTCTGAAACAAGATTTTCCGAAATCATCACGCTAAGCCCGGGTTTACCTTCACTTTCATAAGCAAGAACAAGAAAAAGATCCTCTATGTCGTTTTTCATTGCATAAGCAAGGTCTTTAGCGCCGACAGCATCAAGCGTAACCTGTTCAGCCAGAAAATTTATATTACCGATTTTTTTAATTTTTTTGATAAGTTCATTTTTAAGTCCAAGCGCTTTTTCTTTTTGTAATTCTTCGATTTGTTTTTGAAGCCTGCTATTTTGCTCAAGAAGCTGGGTAACGCTTTTTACAATGTCCTTAGGGCTTTTCAGGATATCCTGCAATTGCATAATAATATCAAGTTTATTACTAATGAACTGTTCAGCTTTGTCAGCAGTAATTGCTTCTATTCTGCGGATACCGGCAGCAATAGCGCTTTCAGAAACTATTTTAAAAAATCCGATCTGTCTTGTGGCATGCACATGTGTGCCTCCGCAAAGTTCTATGGAATATTTTCTGTCGAATGCAATTACTCTTACATGATCTCCGTATTTTTCTCCGAACAATGCCATAGCGCCCATTTTCTTCGCTTCCGAAATTGGGATATCGCGAAGTTCTTCCAGCACAATATTCTGACGGATTTTTTCATTGACAAGTTGTTCTGTTTTTAAAATTTCTTCATCTGTCATTTTTGAAAAATGAGAAAAATCAAAACGCAATCTTTCATCATCCACTAAAGAGCCTTTTTGTTCCACATGTGTTCCTAATACCTGTTTCAGCGCAGAATGCAGGAGATGAGTGGCGGTATGATTATTTTCGATAAGTAATCGTTTTTCCTTGTCAACAGCTGCTTTAAAAGTTGCAGTAAGCTCTTTCGGGAGTTTTTTTGTAATATGAATTGTAAGATTATTTTCTTTTTTTGTATCATCAATAGAAAATTTTTCGCCATTACTCTCAAAGTATCCGCTATCGCCAATTTGCCCGCCCGACTCAGCATAGAAAGGCGTTTTATCAAAAACTACCTGGAAAAATTCTTTATCTTTTGTTTTTACTTTTCGGTATTTTAAAATTACCACATCAGCGGAAAGTAAGTCATAACCTACAAATTCCGTTTCCGTAACTGGTTTTAATTCTATCCAATCTTCTGCATCAACCGTTGCTGCTTGTCGTGAACGGGTTTTCTGCATTTCCATGTTCTTATTAAATTCGGTCATATCTACATTCCACCATATTTCTTTTGCCATCAACTGTGTAAGATCAATAGGGAAACCGAAAGTATCGAATAATTCAAATACAAAAGAACCATCTATGATCTTCTTTCCATTATTCGACTCAATATAATTTTCAAAACGTTGTATCCCTGTTGATAATGTCTTGAGAAAAGAAATTTCTTCTTCAGCAATAACTTTTCTTATTAGTTCCTGCTGCGATTTTAGTTCGGGGAAAAAATCTCCCATTTGCTTCACAAGAACCTGAACAAGCTCATGTATAAATGGCTCTCTAAAACCAAGAAAAGTATAACCATAACGTACTGCTCTTCTTAAAATGCGGCGGATAACATATCCTGCTTTATTGTTGGATGGTAACTGACCATCGGCAATGGCGAATGCAATAGCGCGTAAATGGTCGGCTATCACACGCATGGCAATATCCGATTTCAGATCATCGCCATATTTTTTACCGGATTGTTTTGCAATTTCAGAAATTATTTGTTGAAAAACATCGGTGTCATAATTCGATTTCTTTCCCTGTATAACCATACACAGTCGCTCAAACCCCATTCCAGTATCAACATGTTTTGCGGGAAGAGGAACAAGTTTTCCATCGGAAAGCCTGTTGAATTCAATAAAAACAAGATTCCATATTTCAATAACATGCGGGTCGCCTTTGTTGACAAGTATTTTGCCGTCAATTTTTTTTCTTTCGGCAGCACTACGAATGTCTATATGAATTTCCGAACATGGTCCACAGGGACCGGTATCGCCCATTTCCCAAAAATTATCTTTTTTAGAACCATAAAGAATACGATCTTCAGAGATATGAGTTTTCCAGAAGCTGAGCGCATCAGTATCGGCAGGAATTCCATCTTTTTTGTCGCCTTCAAAAACCGTAACATACATACGGTCTTTGTCAATTTTATATACTTCCGTAAGTAATTCCCATGCCCATTCTATAGCTTCTTTTTTAAAGTAGTCTCCAAACGACCAGTTACCAAGCATTTCAAACATAGTGTGATGGTATGTATCACGCCCTACTTCTTCAAGATCGTTGTGTTTCCCTGATACACGGAGGCATTTTTGCGAATTTGCAATTCTCGGATATTTTGCATGGGTATTACCCAGAAAAATATCTTTAAACTGATTCATTCCGGCATTGGTAAACATTAAAGTCGGGTCATTCTTGATAACCATTGGCGCTGAATGTACAATGGTGTGATTTTTCGAGGCAAAGAAGTCGGTAAATGTTTTCCTTATATCGGCAGCATTCATATCTGTAATAATTACTTTAACATTTTTTTAGAACTACATCATTGCAAAGTTATAGTATTTTGTTAGTTTTGCATTTAAAGCATTAAAAATCCTAAAATTTGTAAGTTGGAAATTTGTTATTTAGAGCTTGCAAGGCATCTATTACATTATTTCTTCAGGATTTCATATTCCGATAGCGAACAGGGTAGTCAGTGTTTACACAGACACTATTTAGAAAAATGTTCAAGAAAAAAAGAAAAAAACATCAATATCACTTTAATCACAAGTCGCTGACTTTTGAAAAGGTTAGAGTATCAGTGAAGGAAAAATTAAAAAAATTCCTTTTCATTGCTGCTACAGGAGCTGTATTTGCTGCTTTAGTATTGGTTTTTGCTTACAATTTTTTCAGTTCACCGAAGGAAAGAATGCTTAGAAGGGAAATTGAGCAGTACAAGTTGCAATACGAAATATTAAATGAACGAATGGATAATGTCAGCACTGTGTTGAAAGACATGGAGAACAGGGATGATAATGTTTACAGAGTTATATTTGAAGCAGAACCCATACCTAATACAGTGAGAAATGCAGCTTATGGAGGGACTGACCGCTATGCAAAACTTGAAGGTTACGATAATTCGAAACTTATATCTGAAACCACAAAGAAACTTGATGTACTGTCGCGCAGATTGTATGTTCAGTCAAAATCTTATGATGAAGTTCTGGAACTTGCAAAAAACAAAACGCAGATGATGGCGTGCATTCCCGCTATTATACCTATTAAAAACGGTGCAAATAAGATTTGTTGCGGTTTTGGTTACAGGCTGCATCCGATATATAAGACACTGCAAATGCATCCGGGAGTTGATATAACTTCTCCTCGCGGAACACCAATTTATGCAACAGGTGATGGAATAGTACAGACACCCAGAGGCAATTATCTTACAGGTTATGGCATTTGCGTTGTAATTAATCATGGTTATGGTTATCAAACCTTATATGGTCACATGAGTCGCAAGGTTGTCAATGAAGGTTCAAAAGTAAAACGCGGACAACTTATTGGTTATGTAGGAAGCACAGGTATGGCAACAGGGCCACATTTACACTATGAAGTCTGGAAAGGCGGAGCAAGAGTAAACCCTGTAAATTATTTTTATAACGACCTCAGCCCTACTGAATACCAGAAAGTGATTGAGCTTTCATCAAGAATTACCCAATCTCTTTCTTAAAAAAATTATTTTTTTACTACAATGTAAAACACTGTTATTTTTTGTTACTTTGCTCCCCTGAAAATTCTGTTAACTAATCAAATTGATAACAAAGGATAAAATAATTAAAATTGGCGTTACTACTGCAACTGCAGTTGTTATAGCAAACATGGTTGGAACAGGTGTTTTTACAAGCCTTGGTTTTCAGGTAATGGGTGTAAAATCAATTTTTGCTTTGCTTACTCTTTGGGTAATAGGCGGAATCATGGCATTTTGCGGAGCATTATCATATAGTGAACTTGGAGCAGCTATTCCAAGGTCAGGAGGTGAATATACATATCTCTCAAAAATATATCATCCAGCTGTTGGATTTTTATCTGGATTTGTTTCAGTTTTTGTAGGATTTGCTGCTCCTATTGCTCTTGCAGCCATGGCTCTTGGCGGATATTTTTGTACAGTTTTTCCATGGTTTGATAAAGTGTGGATTGGCGCATTAGTGATTATTTTGATAACTATAGTTCATTCCACTAATCTTATTATCGGAAGCCGGTTTCAGAATGTATTTACATCGCTAAAGGTACTTCTTATCCTAATATTTATTATTTGCGGATTTGTTTTAGGAGAACATAATCCGATTTCTGTAATGCCTGAACCAGGTTCGTGGGGCGAAATAGGGAGCGCTGCTTTTGCAATTTCTTTGATATTTGTTTCCTATGCATATTCGGGTTGGAATGCGTCCGCATATATAGCAGGAGAAATTGAAAACCCACAAAAAAACCTCCCGAGATCAATTTTGTCAGGAACTTTAATAGTGATGGGGCTTTATGTTTTATTGAATTTTATATTTCTTTACACGGTTCCCATCCCGGAAATGGCCGATGCACAAGGTAATCCCGTGATAGAAATCGGTTCTCTGTCAGCAATAAATATTTTCGGAAATACCGGTGGTAATATAATGTCGTTGATCATTTCCATTCTTTTAATTTCCACAATAAGTTCAATGGTATTTGCCGGACCGCGTGTTACTATGGTGATAGGCGAAGATATTTCTGCATTGAAGTTTTTTGCAAAGAAAAATAAAAAGAATATTCCTGTTATTTCTATTGCACTTCAATCTATAATTGCTTTAATTCTGATCTTTACTTCCACGTTCGAATGGGTTTTAAATTTTCTTGGTTTCGTGCTAACACTTTTTACATCGCTTACAGTACTTGGTTTATTTATCTTAAGATTCAGAAATCCCGAATTGCCAAGACCTTTTAAAACATGGGGCTATCCTGTAACACCATTTATTTTCATAGCATTGAATTTATGGATAATGTATTTTGTTGTCGCAAACAAACCATCAGTATCAGTTGTTGGAGGAATTACTATTGTTGTGGGACTATTTATTTATTTTGCAAGCAAATATTTTTCAAAAAATTCAATTGTTAATAATAATTAAAACGAATTTATATGTATAAAAAATCATTTTTCGCAATCACAATATTATCGATTGCATTTATTATTGCATCATGCGGTGGCAATGGCAAAAAAGACAATAAGAATACTAAAGATACTGTTAAAACAGTAAAGAAAGAACCTCTTAAAGTTAATACGAAATACACCGATATTGCAAAGTTCATTTCGGGAATGAATGTTGATGAAAAAAGCGACCTGTATGAGTTATCTAAATCAGTAAGCTTTAAAAATTATGCAAAATCTTCCGACTCAAGCTGGTCTAAACTTGAAAGAAGAAGACTTTTAAAAATGAGTAAATGGG
>CAINEZ010000461.1 GCA_903847905.1 uncultured Bacteroidota bacterium | reverse complement strand
GCCATACATTTTCCATTCTTTTTGAAAGTCACTATTTGGGTGTATACCTACATCTAATTGTAGTTTCTGGGCGTACCATATTGCTTTTAAATCCGTACTACTTCCTATAAATATTTTACTGTTAATTTTATTTTTAATTTGGAATACACCCATTTTAAACTTCATTTGTTTATATTCCTCTTTCAATTCTTTCCTTGTCTTCATTTTATAGATTTTTATGTATGAGCTTAATATTTAATATATAGTTTCTTACAAACTTACATAAAAATTTTCTTTATACACACACGAGATAAAAATCAAGTCCGCTCCGTATAATAAGCGAGCTCAAGGCTCAATAATTAACATATTTATAAATTAAAATTTATTATTATGAAAACGGTATGCGGACTTGATGTACACAAAAGTATAATACTTATGTGTATTTTAAAAGAAAAAGGAGAGATTCTTATACAAGAATTTTCCACATTAACATGTGATATTGAATCCATGAGGGATTTAATGAAAGAGCACAAAGTAGATGAAGTAGCCATGGAAAGTACAGGGATTTATTGGATACCTATTTGGCGAATACTACAAGGGCATTTTAAGCTAAAATTGGTTAATCCCTATTTTATTAAGCAATTACCTGGACGGAAATCAGATGTTAAAGATGCCCAATGGATTGCTACAGCATTGCAGAAAGAGTTGATACGAGGCAGTTACATTCCAGAGAAGCATATACAGGAGTTGCGGCAGTATGAGCGCAGATATGTACGATTGTGTGAACAATCTACTAGGATTGAGCAAGAAATGGACAGGCAACTACATCGCTGCAACATTCAAATAACCAATTATGCCAGTAAAATAGGCAGTGTTTCAGTAGTAAATGTTATAAAAGGCATTATTAATGGTGAAACGACACCTGAAGAACTAGAAAAACATATACATGGAAGAATAAAAGGCAAGCATAAAGAAAAAATAACAGCAGCACTTACAGGTGTCATTTCAATATCAGACCGATTTCTTTTTAAACAAAATTATCAGGAATATGAACTTATATTGAAACAACAAGAAGACTGTTTGTTTGAAATGGCAGAGCATTGCAACAAATATTTTAGCAAAGAGCTCGAATTACTTTGTACAATACCAGGTGTTCAAAAACTAAGTGCCATGATAATTATTGCCGAACTAGGGGTTAACCTAAAAGCATTTTCATCTGCTGCTGCATTAACTGGCTGGGCAGGGATTAGACCACGTAATGATGAAAGTGCCAAGAAAATTAAGAGCCATAAAATTACAAAAGGGAATAAGTATTTGAGAAGAATCTTAGTTCAATGTGCATGGGCAATAACACGAAAAAAAGATTGTTGGCTTAGAATAAAATACGAACAACTTTGTGTGAGGAAGTCAAGTAAAAAGGCTCTGATTGCTATATCACGAAAATTGCTGGTTGTTATTTGGCATGTGATTACAAAACAAGAGGCTTACCAAGAATATGTACCCAAAATAAAACCTGAAAAAAGACAAAAACAACTTGAGTATTATAAAAGAAAAATTCAAAGTATAGAAAACAATGAATAGAAATTTTAGAAGTCGGGTATATTTGTGGTGGTTTGACCCCGTCTACAAACTGACTGCTTTTTTTATTTGAAGCACACACACGTGAGTCCTGAACTCGCAGAGGAAATTGTTAAACAAAACTCCTTTATTGTTTTTATCTCGCTGAAATACACGTGTTTCGGTTAGGTTTACCTTTTGCTATTCTTTAAAAAAGAAAAGTTTATTTCTCTGATTATTAATAAGTTGGATTTTGTGAAATGAAGATTTATAGAGGAAATATACGAAATAAAAAAGAAAGCAATATTGAAATTCCTCTTTAAAATCAAGCTGGTTGATGAGATGTTGATTTGTTTGGGAGTATGGTCTATACTCATTTTATGAAGAAACCCCCATTAGCTGTGTATAGTATTTAATTTTGATAGTAATGATAGGATTAGTCACAAAAATGCAGAACATTAATCTTTATTTCAATTATTATATATTTTTTGATTGATGGTAAGGTCTCTTAAAATCACTTTATTG
>CAINEZ010000460.1 GCA_903847905.1 uncultured Bacteroidota bacterium | reverse complement strand
GATGCTCAATTGTCCTTCTTTTAAGGGGGCTTACTTTATAGAACAACTAATATGGTAATTGATAATCAAGTTATTATTTCTACTTTTGTGGCACTATAATCTTTTACCGGACAACAGTGATAATAATTATAAAATAATTTTGAATCGAATATATACAAGTAAAACTATTATTTATGGACAAAAAAATTATCATTCAGGAACTCAAAAGTAAGTGCACAAATAAAAACAACCAACTTCTTATTGATTGTGCTGAAGCGCGTAAAATTTCTAAAAAGCTGGCGATCACACATATTGAAATCGGTAAAATATGCAACGAAGAAAAAATAAAGATCATCAATTGTGAACTCGGTTGTTTCTGAAATGGACAATCTCAAAAAATACAAATCACTTCCGGTAAATATTCATTACAAAGTATGGCTTGAATCGGTTCATGGCGAAGGAATTATGGGTGATGGCAAATGGACATTGCTGCGATTAATTGATGAGAAAGGTTCTCTTAGTGCAGCAGCAAATGCACTTGGTATCAGTTATCGAAAAGCCTGGGGTGACATTAAAAAAACCGAAACGCTTCTTGGTTTTCCTCTTATTAATAAACAAAGGGGTGGCGCTTTAGGCGGTGCCTCAACCCTTACCAAATTAGGAGCGCAATGGCTTGAACTATACAAATCATTTCATAACAGGATGAATAAAATTTTCGAAAAAGAAATTGAACTCTTCCTGAGGAAACTTGAAAATATGAAATAATTCAGAATGATATATTAATCCTTTCAATTGTCTTGAAAAGGAATTTTGGTCACGAAAAATCTTCTTTTCTTTTTTATTCTTTCACATCAAATGGAATAGAACGATCTAATTTTCCATTAAGAAAAAGATCAACTTTGTATTTCCCGGGTAACCAAGGGCGGGGAAAATATAATTTATAGTTAAGTTCAGTTTCTGCTTCATTTCCAATAACGAATACCGTTTCATTAATCAGCACATTTTTTTCGTCTTTTGCTTCTATCGCGTACCAGCTAGCTTTTACTTTAATGCTGTCGTGCGAATTGGAAGAACTGTCGAGTGTATTTGTTACTACAACAAACAGGTGAAGAGGTCCGTCTTCAGTGCCGAATGTTGTTCCCACTTTTTCAAATTTTCCTCCCTCTAATTCTTTGGCAAGGTCTGCGCTTTTAATAGTTACATTACTGTCTACACTATTACAAGAGTTTAAAATAAGGATAAAAACTGACAAAAACATTCCTAATACAAGGGCGCTTAAGAATTTTATTTTATTCATAATAGTAAAAATTTAAAATTAAATTGGGTCAAAATTACTAATATATACTGACGCTACAAATTTTTTTTGATTTTTCTTAATGTACTTATCATCAATCAACCTTAATTAATAAAAGCAGTTTTATCAAAAATGTTTGCTGCAAAAAACTCCATATGTATTTTTATTCTTATACATGAAGCAAAAGTAATATATTCGGATTAAATAAAAATTTTGGGAGTAATAAAAAATATTGTTTACCAGTAATTTTTAAAAACATTAATAATATCGTACCTACGGCACTCTTGTAATTCGCAGATTTACCTTTTTTACCAAAATGTCGTACCTACCTGCCTTGCCGGTAGGCAGGCGGTACTTTTATAGCCTCGTTAGAGGCGATATTATGGTAAAATAAAATAACAATTCTAAATAAAGCCCCGTAGGTGGCG
>CAINEZ010000459.1 GCA_903847905.1 uncultured Bacteroidota bacterium | reverse complement strand
TAAAATAAAATTGAGATAGATACATTGATTTTACTGAGGATTTAACGGGGGTTTGTTTAATTTTGTAATTTAGTCGGATAATAGTGATTTTTTTACTATTCTAAATGGTATGCATACTTCGGACTTTATTCAAAAGAATAAACTATTAAGGAAAATATTTATAAATGTCTTTTCGGTGTAAGAAACTTGCAAATATTACTTTCCTGTTTTCAAAAAAGAAACCCAACCGGTATTCGCCTATGCGAATACGATATGCTGATTTATGTCCTTTTAATTTTTTCAGATTTTTAATTTGGCTAAAATCACTTGCTTTTTCAAAATCAATAATTATCTGTTCAATATGTTGCTTTAGTTCTTTATTACTCAAAGCATCAATATTTTTAAGGAATTTCTTTTCAAAAAGGATTTTCATTTTCAATATTTTTGAGTAATAAATATGTTAACTACCGCAAAAGTATTTACTGATTTTAAACGAAGCAAACATAAGTTAATGTAATAATATTTCATTTCCTTAATGATTTCATTATAGTTTCCCTCTCAACATAATCTTCCTGCTTGGCTTCAAGCATTGCTTTAAGTAAGCCATAATCTTCTTTATCTTCTTCCGATAAAATTCTTGACTTTAATTTCAGCCTGTTTGCTAAAGAAGTGAAAATAAATTTATCTTTTTGCGATTTGATATTAATAATAATTGTTTCCATAAAAAATTGAAGTTAAAATTTTCAGTATAACAAAATTAATCAAAGATTCTTATACCTACAAATAAAAAATTGAGTGTTAATATAATTGCCAACTGCTTATTGAGGTCTGCTGACTGAGGACTGAGGACTGTAAACTGTGAACTGCTTACTGTCTTAAAAAAATTATACAGCAAAAACAAATGTTTCCGCGTCAGTTCTGATAATTGGAAATTTAATTTTTTCTTCCTTCATGCCATCCAAATGAAAACGAATAGCACTTAAAATATTTTTTTCCGTAATAGCTTTTGTCCTTCCTGTTGCAATGCAACCTGGTAAGTCGGGAACATAGGCGCTATAACCTGTTTCCGTTTTTTCGAATATGATCAAATATTTTAACATATTTTCTACTCTTGTTTTAATTTAATTCCATTTATATATCTTCAAACCGGCGAAGAATGCAGCAATTCCTGTGGTGGTCAATATCAGGAAGGGCAACATTACAGTGTTCATGCCAGAGCCTTCATTGAAAATACTTCGCAGACTATCTGCAAAAAGTGTAAGCGGTAAATATTTTATCACAGGAATAATGAAATCGGGAAAATTGCTGTAGCTGAAAAACACACCCGACAGCAGCATCAATGGCATGGTGATAGAACTTATAAGCCCGTTCCCAACCTGCGTATTGGCTGTGCGCGAAGCCAGCAGTATGGATAAACCCATAAAGAAAAAACTGCCGCTTATAAGTATTGCTGCAAAAGCAAGCCAGCTGCCTTGTATAGTAACGCCGAAAACAAGCATCGAAAAAACAAGCAGGGCAAGGGTTTCGAGCAATGTAAAAATAAAACGCGACATGAACATGGTGATCATGAACCACGATTTTTTCATAGGTGTAGCCACTAAACGGCGGAGCAGTTTTTTTGAACGTTTTTCAATAAGGCTGTAGCAGATGCCCCACAAACATGAGCTCATAATGCCCATAGCCAGCAGTCCGGGTATCAGAAAATCAATATAGCGCATTCCTTTCCTGTTGAGTGTTTGTATTTCGTCAGGATTGGAAATACTACTTTTCCCGTTCAGTATTCCTGAAATTGTAAGGTATGCAAGCCGGGATTCAGAATTTGCAGGATCGAAAAAATAATTTACAATACCTTTATTTTCGGCAAGTATTATGGAAGCTTGCCCGCGCTTTATCATTACATCGCTTTCTTCGCGTGTGCGGACAAAGAAATGATCAATAGTTTTTCCAAGCTTTTTATTGTCGAGAATAAATTCGTATTCATTATTTTTATTGTGGATTTTTTTACATTTTAAATCCAGAAAATTTTTAAGTTTAGAACTATCGGCATTCGCAGGGATTACTATTGCAGCATGTTGAAGGATTTCGGGTTTATCTTTGAAAGCCATGCCCAGCCCAAACGACATAAGAATAGGGAAAATGAACGACCAGAAAAGCGCGCCGGGTTCGCGGAAGAACTCTTTGAATTGTATCGAAAGCAACTGCCAAAACTGTGATCTCATATTCCCAAGGTATTATCAGTAAGTTTTCTTCCGGTCATTTGTACGAAAATATCATCGAGGGATACATAGCGGCAACGCAGTTCCGAAACTTTACATCCGGCTTCGTTAAGATATCTTATTAATATAGGTAAAAATTCCGAAGTGTTTGCCACATGCAGTATAAACTGATCGGTAAGCTCATCATATTTCATTTCTTTTACATTAATAAATTTGTTAAAATCAGGAACATTTTTTTGTCCTGCAAGTTTGAACTGGATAATTTCATTTGTTTGCGAAGCGGAAATAAGTTCATCGAGAGTGCCACGTGCAAGCACTTTTCCTTTATCCATAATAACTATCTGGTCGCAAAGGCTTTCAGCTTCTTCCATATAATGAGTGGTAAGTATCATTGACGTTCCCTGATTTTTTTTCAGTCCGCGCAGGATGTCCCATATTTCTCTTCTCGCAGTAGGATCAAGCCCTGTGGTTGGTTCATCTAAAATCAGCAGCATCGGATTATTGATAAGTGCAATACCCAGAGCCAGCTTTTGTCTTTGTCCTCCTGAAAGATGCACCACATAAGAACGATGTTTTTCCTGAAGATTTACCATATCAAGGATTTCATCCACGCGTTTTTCAGTCAGTTCATAAAAGCTTGCAAATAGCCTTAACGTTTCCCTTACAGTGAGTTTGTCTTCGAAAAGTGTTTCCTGAAGTGATATTCCTATCAAATGGTGAAGCTTATCTTTATTATGTTTCCAGTGTTTTCCGAAAAGCCGGATATCTCCTTTATCAGGAAATTGAATGCCTTCTATTATCTCAACCAGCGTAGTTTTCCCCGCGCCATTAGGCCCAAGTACAGCGGTAAATTGCGAAGGTTTAATTTCAAGGTCAACACCATCAAGCGCCTTCACTTCCTTAAAAGATTTATGGATATTTACGGCATTTACAACCGGCTGGTTTCCAACGTTGCTTATCATCTGCTATTATTGAAAGAGTATGCAAAGATATAAAATATACATGTGCTCTTTATAAAATACCTATTTGTATTTTAAACAATTGTTAGTGACAATTTAAAGAAATAATTATTTTACTGAGAACACTTATAATTATAGGTTTTGAAATTTTCTATAAACTATAGATATAATAAACGCCTTGTGCTATTGAAAAAGTAACTGATTAATAATCAAATGTCATATTGAGCAATGTCAGGCTGAGCCTGTCGAAGCCTTGTCGAAATATGACTTCGATAAACTCAGTCTGACAATCAATCTTTTATATGTTAATAGCACAACTGGTTATAATAAAATTTCAACTTAAGAGTTATTTTAGAAACAACTCTTTCAAAAATGAAATACATATTTATTTTTTTGTTTTTGTCCATCAATTATCCGGGATTTACACAGCAAAAATATTTCGGCGAAGTTTATTTCGATTCCGGAAAAGATGTGTTATCAAAAGCTTCAACGAATACACTAGATTCATTAATAAAAAAAATTCTGCCTGATAACAAATTAATAATTTCCATTTCCGGACACTGCGATAGTATTGGAAATGAAAAATACAATTACACTTTGTCTCTGAAACGCGCTCATTCTGTAGAAGCATATTTAATTAAAAAAAGTGATAAGCCTGACTCTCTTTTGGTTCGCGGCTTTGGAAAAACCAAGCCAAAATATTCTGCTAATGAATGGGGAAAAAACCGCAGGGTAGAAATTGCTATCACTATAATACTACCGGAGAAAAAAGTGGTTGTTGAAAAAATAGATACACCTAAAACCGTTATTGCTAATTTTATTGATACTGCAAAAGTAGGCGATAAAATTGCGCTTGAAAATATTACATTTTATGGTGGAACTCCTATCCCTATGCCGGAATCAGACAAAACATTAAAAGAACTTTACACTACTTTAAAAAATAATTCTGCATTGGAAATTAGTATTGAAGGTCACATTTGTTGTTATAAAATTGATTATGATAATTTGTCGGAACAAAGAGCCCAAACTGTGTATCAGTATTTGGTAAATAAAGGCATCAATAAAAATCGTCTTTCATATAAAGGATTTGGGCATACTCAACCACTAACTTTAGAACGAGATGAAAGCGAAAGGCAAATGAACCGCAGAGTTGAAATCAGGATTGTAAAGAAGTAATATTTCTGATAATTATCAAATTCCAATTATTGACTGCAAATTTAAATGAAAAGTAGAAAATATACGCCTGTTATTTGCTACCAATCTTATCTTTGAATGATCAGTCTTTGATTTTTTGTAAAGTCTTTCGATTTAATTGTGATCATGTAAACTCCGTTACTTAAATCTCCAATATTTATTTTTCGTTGGTTTTGTTTTAAAATTTCAGACCTTATCATTACTCCTATGGAGTTGTAAATATTCAATTTCAGATTCTCATTGCCTGAATTATTAAATTTTAACATAACGTACTCTGAAGCTGGATTAGGAAATGTTTCAAATGTATTATCATTGTTTAAAACATCTATTCCCACGATAATAACATGGTAACAGGATGATGTATCAATACAGATGCTTTTTGTTATCTGCACTGCATAATTGCCATTCACTGTTGGAGTGAAGGTTTGATTAGTTTCGCCCGTGATTACGGAATAACTGTTCCCGCAATTCAACCACTGATAGGTAGCACTTGCATCATTAGCAGTAAGAATATTTCCAGTATGTGTAATACTTGTATCGATGTTGTGTACTGTAAGAGATATGTTAATATTGCTATCGCAACCGGCGGTATTAGGTATAGTATCATAATATAATCCTGATGAAGTCCATATATGGTTTCCGCTTGGTGAAGTATAGCTATTGCACGATTCAGGATTAATAGCATTATAGGAATCGTTTTTCAGAGCCAGGTGAATGGTAAGAATGCTGTCGCAGCCTGCATGGTTAGGAATAGTATCATGATAGGTTCCACTGCTGAACCATGTGTAGTTGCCGCTTGGCGAAGTATAATATCCTACATTGCATAAAAGTTTTGTGATAGTAGCATAAGTCGGACTTTTAACTGTAATGTAGTTAACATAATTCAGCGAATCGCTTCCGGCAATATTGGTAACTTTTAGTTTCACATCATAAGTACCCGGAGTGTTATAAACTATTTTTGGATTCTGTGAATTTGATGAAGTAGTTGCGCCACCAGTAAAAGACCATTTCCACGATGTATTCGCATAAAAATATACATTGCCTGTATTGGCTGTATAATACACAGTATCGCCAGGGCAAACAGAAACAGGCATTGCACTGAAAGCAGGAGATGGCTTGCCAACAGCATAGTTATACCAACTTTCATTTCCATTGGTCATATTGTCATTGGTTATAGTAGAAATATTTTCATTGGCTGGATCATATTCGCTGTCGTAAGCAGTTACTGCAATAGTATCGCCAACAGGAACTCCGGTAAGAGTATAAGAAGTATCTGTTTTTCCAACTACATCTATCATATTGGTGAAAGAATATCCTGTAAAATTTCCATAGTAAACATGATATCCGGCAATATCTGATTCGGGGTTTTGGTTCCATTTAATTTTAACTTGTCCACCGCCTATGTCAGCTTTGGTAACATTAAAAGGAGGAGAAACCGGAGCCGAAGTATCAGGTAAGGCTAAATAAGGACTGAAATTAACAATGCCCAATGAATCATCGTCGATCCAGTCATATATTTTTCCTTGAATGGCAGTATTATCAGATGTACCCCACCAATTATTAATGGCATCTATATTTGCAGTACCCTGAACGTTTCCATTATAAAATTCGTAAGAAGCAGCGTTGCCAAAAATATTGTTGTTATTAATATTATTGTTAATATCACCTATAAAAATGCTTCTGTTTAAAGCAATGCTGGTGTCGATATTTCTGTTATATGCAATAGTGTTTGAGAGAATATTCCCAGTATTAAGCCATTGATAAATACCGGCATCATTCATAGCAGAATTTCTTACTATTTGATTATTATGAACGGATTCGTATGCCTCATCTATACCGCCACCTCTGCCATACCCACTAGTATTGCAGATAACATTATTATCAGCGATCACATTATAAGAAGTCGCTTTAGAATAAACAACAGCACCGCCCCCATCACGATGAGCAGTGTTATTTATTATATAATTATGGAAAGCATAAACATTATTGGTATTGATGCCACCGCCATCAACCATTGCGGTGTTATTCATTACGATGTTATATTCCATTGTTCCGGCATATCCGTGTAAATTCACACCTGCGCCACAGTCACCAACATAGTTATATGTAAAAATATTATTTGAAACAATAATGTTTTTACCGCTAAAATCAATACCGCCTCCATCTGTTGGTGAATAGTTATGTGTTATGGTATTACAGGATACCAGCGAAATGTCACTGCTTAAATTACCACTAATTTCAATTCCTCCGGGATTACCCCAGGATGAAGAATTATAGCTTATTACGGAATTAGTAATTTTAAGAGTATCGGAAAGATTGAAAGCATATATTCCTGTGGCACTGGTATTGGTCACCGTGCAGCGATTAACATAAGGCGTAGCATTATCAAGGCGCAGAGCTCCGTTGTGAGGAACATTTGTTCCTCCTGCATATTTTATAACACAATACTCAAGTATGCTACCGCTAACATAATTTCCTGATAAATTACCCTGATATGATGCAGGCACACTTGAACTGCTGAAATATATATAACCCCACGCACCTGCCGATTCCAATGTATTTGAAGTAAAAATAATGCTGTCGTTGCTTGTGGCCTGCGCTATCAGAGTTCCATCGATCTGCATCGAAAGACCACTGTTAAATTTAACAGTAACTCCAGGCTGAATGGTTAAGGTAACCCCACTATTGACAATTACATTGCCTGTAACAATATACGGACTATTAGCCAACGTCCAAGAAGTATTACTTGAAATAAATCCGCTCACATTGGTTTGAGCAAATACACTCTGTACTAAAAAGGAGAATAAAAAAACAGCGATTAATGTATATCTTGTTTTCATCTTATAATTATCAGTGATTATAGTGCTGATGCCGCACTTTTAAATTACTAATTATTTATAAATTAAGTTTTTTATTGGCAGCATATAGTTGTGTTACGCAAGGAACTTATACCAATGTTCGTTCTCATGAAACCGTGTGTGAAAGTCTCCCTTCTTACAGATCTTCTTGTTCATCGCAAATTTAGTACTTTTTTATGGATGTAACTATGCCCAATACAGAAATACTTCCGGCTTACTCTTTAGCCAGCAAATATTTTTATGAATTTATAGAAAAAGTAAAAAATGAAATTGGGAAGAATAACTATCTTGTTCCCTGCCTAACTTTTATTAAAGCAGCCTTATGAAATTTTAGCAGCCTGCTTTATCATTGTGCCGATCTATTTATATGTTGAAATGAATGTTCCTGTAAATAAGTTGCCCCATTTTTTAACGGCTTCACGTGTAATTGGTAACAGCTTGCAGAAATAAGGTTCCTCGCTACCGCAACATCCCAGGCTCCAATTATTTATTGGAAAGCCCGTAGCTCCTTTATTACTCATACGATGCCAGTGAGTACCAAAAAGTTTTGAACTTTGCTCCTGTATTTCATCTACAAGTAAATCTTTATCACCATCTCTCCAATAGTTTATGCCTTTTACCTGACGAAAATAAGGATATTTACTAAATTCATAATAAGAATCAATGAAACTCCATGACGCTCTATATTGCCCCGGACATATTATTGCAGTTCCGGTTACGCCTTCGTAAGTAATGGGACTATCTATTGATCCTTTTATACCTGGTTTGGTAGTTGCCGGTAAGCTTAATACTTTTTCAACATTATTTTCTTTGTATGCAACATGTAATACATCAGTAAAATAATTAGTTATTTTATCGCTTAAGCGCAACCAAATAAAATTTAGATTATAATTACCCGCATTAAAGAAAACATGTCCTTTATCAGTTACCAATTTTTTAAGTTGTTGATAATTTAATTGTTTTAATTCCTGTTCTGTCATATATTTAAGTTTTAAAGTTATTAATTATGTTATTATTTTAGTTGCTATTGGTATTAGTTGTACAAGTTTTTTTAAAATAAACTCGCTATACATTTTTTTAGTTTTTAATTTTTGTTTTATAACCTCATTATGCTTTGTACATAATTTATTTATACTCTTACCAAAGCTAATTTTGGCTTTAGAAATTTGGTTGTATTACCCAACCTTTTGTTCCTGCATGTGTGGAATTATTTTTTGTAAATATACAATTTTAATAAAAATCATAAAATGGGCTTTAGTTTTTGAAAACTTTTTGTTTATTAACCGATTGCCGAACACCGATTACTAATTACTACTGGCTTTTCTGCTCAATATGTAATTTACTGTGTTTATTCCCATAAGTAAAATATACTGCAAGCCCTACCGCAAGCCATATCAGGAATCGCATCCAGTTAGTAATGCCAAGTTCGGTAATAAGGTAAAGATTGGTAAGAAGCCCCAGAATAGGGATAATAGAAAGTTTTTTCTTTATTGCGAGAAAAATAATTACAACAGCAATAATAATAAAAAGCAGGAATGGTATTTTATGTTTAAATCCATCCCAGAAACTTAAAGAAGTATCGCTGCTGCTCATGTTAAAAAAGTCTATCACTCCTTCAAAATTCAATAGTAATACAGATATTATGACTATAATAACAATAGGAGGTAAAAGATAACGACTGCTATAATAAGGGATTTTAAATCCTTTTCTTGCTTTTTCATTATCGTCATTTTCAAGAAGCAGAACACCACCGCAAACAAGCACAAAAGCAAAGAGAGTGCCTATGCTTGTAAGGTCAGTAACTTCGGTAAGATTAAGAAATAATGTAGGTATAGCTACAAAAACTCCGGCTACAATAGTTGAAAATGCGGGTGTTTTAAAACGGTGGTGCAACTTTGAAAATTTCTTAGGCAACAAGCCATCGCGGCTCATGCTCATCCAGATGCGCGGCTGCCCTACCTGGAAAACCAGCAACACACTTGCCATTGCAATAACAGCGCTAAATGAAATAATGCCCGAAAGCTGCGTAAGATGCAGTTTCTGGAAAACAAATGCCAAAGGATCGCCGACAGCTAATTCAGAATAATTTACCATACCTGTTAAAACAAGACTGATAGCGATATAAAGAGTAGTGCAAATTATTAAAGCATACATCATTGATTTCGGAATATCTTTTTGCGGGTTTTTACATTCCTCGGCAGTAGTGGAAATTGCATCAAAGCCTATATAGGCAAAGAACACGCCTGATACGCCACGCAACACTCCTCCTATTCCGTTTGGCGCAAACGGCGACCAGTTCTCAGGTGTAACATAAAAAGAACCGATAGCTATAACAACTAAAAGTATAGTTATTTTAAGCAATACCATTACATTACTGGCAACTTTTGATTCGTAAATTCCTACATACACCAAACCTGTAATAAATACAACTATGCTGAAAGCCGGAATATCCGCAATAAAACGAAGTCCCCCGATAGTAGGGGCATGAACCCATGCAGTGTATGCTTCTTTAAGAGCAGTACTAAGATCAGCAAATGCGGTGCCTGAAGCCATTTGCCTTGTAGCTTCTGCAAATCCTCTTGATGCGGTAAGAAAATCAGTTGACAAATATTCGGGTATTGCAAATCCAAGACCTCCCATAAGTCCGGTAAAATAATCTGACCATGAAATTGCCACCGCTATATTACCAACCGCGTATTCCATTATAAGGTCCCATCCTATTATCCATGCTATAAGCTCGCCAAAGCTTGCATAAGCATATGTGTAGGCGCTACCGCTGATAGGAATACGCGCAGCAAATTCAGCGTAACAAAGGGCTGAAAAACCACAGGCAACAGCAGTAAAAATAAAAAGCAGGGAAACCGCAGGTCCGCCATGTGATGCAGCAGTTCCGATAGTGCTGAAAATTCCTGCTCCAATAATCGCAGCTATCCCGAATGCTGTTAAATCGCGAACATTAAGATTCCTCTTCAGATGCAAACCTTTTCCAATATTATCATCTGCATGACGGAGAATATGCGCTATTGATTTTTTACGAAAATATTTATTGTTACTCAAGAGGTTTTATTTTGTCGTAAAAATAGAAAGTATTTTGAGAAAGACAATTGTAATATTAATTGTTTTTTCTTTCTTATCATTTCATTTTGTATGTCCGGTTGAATACAATGCCCGTATCTTTCTATAAAATATATTTAAAACTTTGGCATTGCTAACTAAATATATATTTTGTATATTTGCAGAAAAAAATTATGAACTGTCCCAAATGCGGTAGTGACCAAAAAGTAAAATCAGGCATTGTAAAATCAAGACAACGATTTAAATGCAATGTGTGTGGTTGTAATT
>CAINEZ010000458.1 GCA_903847905.1 uncultured Bacteroidota bacterium | reverse complement strand
TTATTAAAAACAAGTTTAAAGATGTATTATCAAAAGAATATTTGAAATCAATAATTGAGTTTAATCTTCTTAAAAACGGATTTTCATTTTTAAATAAATGTGGATTAGATAAAATTCAAACTGTGAAAATTTTAATTCCTATTAATGGTAAGACTATTTTCGATATCGATTTGCAAAATGAATTAGTTTCTGAAATAAATCAAAGTGAATTAATAAAATCTAAAATATCAGATTATAAAAAGCAAATCGAGGAGTTGAATATTGAAATTTCTAACGAATATAAAAATAGCGAGGTTTTAATTAATAATATTTTTGATTTTACAAGAGGGCGAGTAATTTCAAAGAAAAATGTAAACAAAAATTATGGAGAGTATCCTGTTTATTCATCAAATACAAAAGAGAATGGGATATTTGGTTATTTGAATACTTTTGATTTTGATTGTGAAGGCATTACTTGGACTACCGATGGTATTTATGCAGGAACAACATTTTATAGAAAAGGAAAATTTTCAATTACAAATGTATGTGGGTTAATGTCAGTTAAAAAAGAGTTTGTGAATTCACTTTATTTGCCTTTCATAAATGAAGTATTAAATTTTAGAAATATTGCAACAGGAACGGATAACAAAAAAGTAATGACAAATGTTATATTAAACTCAAATATTTCTATAAAAATCCCAATCGACTCAAAAGGTGAATTTGATTTAGAAGCGCAAAAACACATTGCCGAAAAATATAAAAAAATAGAGCAAATCAAAAAAAGTATTTCTGGAGATTTAGATAAAATTATTAAAACTGAAATTGACTTTGAATAATGAACCCCGTTTTACCCAACTTGGTATAAATAGTAAACAATATCAAAGTTATCAGGTTCCATTGCCTTCTTTAAATGAGCAAAAAAATTATTCAACAAATAGAAAAACTCGAAAAAAAGATAGCAGAAATCAAACAATTTGTTTCAACTGTTGATGAACAGAAGAAAAATATTTTGCAAAAATATTTAGAATAAATTCCGTGAAACAGAATAGCCTTAAAAGGAAATAAAAACTATAGGCTTACAAATGAATTACAATGCGCCATTCTACCTTATAATTATTGTTTTTTTTATTTTCGCTGTAACTTTTCATTTTCATAGTTCGTCATAATCACAAAAACGCACTTAAATTTTCTCAACATAATGACAACAGAAGAATACAACATAAGCGTTGATGATTACTCTGACGGCGTGTATCGCTTTGTTCTTCATAATATTCGTGATGAGGATAAAGCTAAGGATATTGTTCAGGATTCGTTCATCAAAATGTGGGAAAAGGTAGCAGAGATAGATAATAAAAAAGCGCGTTCTTATCTTTTTACTACAGCATATCACACAATGATAGATGCTATAAGGAGAGAAAAAAAGTTTACAAGTTTTGAAGGCGTTGAATATAACCAACCTTCGCATAATAATGAATATTTAGGATTAAAGGAGATTTTAAGAGATGCTGTAAATAAATTGCCCGAAGTACAAAGATCGGTGGTATTGTTGAGAGATTATGAAGGATATTCTTACGAAGAAATTGGCGAGATCACTGGACTTAATGAACCACAGGTTAAAGTTTATATCTACAGGGCAAGAGTGTTCCTGAAGGAATATATCGGAAGCTTGGAAAATGTTATTTGAAAAAAGTTAAATGAATATCAACAGGGAAAATTATGAGATTTGGTTCCTCGACTATTTTGAGGGAAGGCTTTCGCAAAAACAGGTGAAAGAACTCATAGCTTTTCTTGAACTTCATTATGACCTAAAAAAAGAATTTGATGAGTTTGAAAATGTTTCATTACCACCGGAAAAAAATATTATCTTCAATGCTAAAGAAAGCTTAAAGAAAAACGTCATTGTTCCTGTTGGCACTATCAATGAAAAAAATTATGAGGAATTTTTTATTGCTGAAATTGAAAATGAATTAACGAAAGAAAAAAAAGACCAGCTTTCATTTTTTGTTGAGAAAAATCCACATCTGAAAAAAGAACTGGAACTTTTTCACAAAACAAAAATTGCGCCCGATAATTCAATAAAATTTCCCGCCAAGGAAACTTTGAAAAAGAATGTGATAATTCCTGTTGGCGGCGTTAATGAAAAAAATTATGCAGAATATTTTATTGCTGCAATCGAAAATGATCTCTCTTTGGATCAGCTTACCGACCTGAAAGAATTTTTAAATAAAAACCCTCAGCTTCACAAAGAATATAAATTATTTGGACATACCAAGCTTGTTGTAGATACTGCTATTGCATTCAACAGTAAAGAAAATCTTAAAAAGCGGGTTGTTCCTATAAAATCCTTTAACCTTAAAAATATTTATTATCCTGTATCAGTTGCAGCATCAATTATTTTATTGATAGCAATTTACTTTTTGCTAAGAAACGACAGAATTAATACTGTGAATATAGCCGAAAGAAATGGAATAAACATCCACAGGAATGTTCATAAAAGCATGGAACAACCTGTAAAAGCAGATAATCCAAATAATATTAAGAAATATTATTCTAATAATGCTCAGGTAAATAAACCCGATTTTAAAAATGTTTCAGAATACAAAGATTTTCAATATGCATCAACTTTAAATCCTAAAAATATTCCAATTAATTCTTCTGAGAAAAATATTGAAATTTCTAAAATTACCGCTTATGAAGACTTTTATGCAATGATGCTAAAAAAAAGAAATAATATTGAAGAACCAAAACAAAATGACAGCAAGTATATTTCTCTGAAAGATTTTGCATTATTCAAACTTAAAAAATCTATTGCTCCAAAAGATAAAAAAGATAAAATTTCTCCCGCCGACAATAATATATCCCCATGGGATATTGCAGATGCAGGCATTAATAAGTTAAATAAACTTACGGGTGCAAATTTGCATCTTGAACATAAAAAAGATAATAGCGGTTTTGATTTCGCTCTTGGAAATAAATTTGAAGTATCAAGAAGCAAAACTCCTGAAAAATAAAGAGGGCCCAGAGTATTTTTAATATGAAATAAAATTATTTATTTTGCTTGTAACAAATAAAAAGGGTTAGGCGTCATACTGATGAACAAATGAAAAAATAACCCTAAAAAATTATAATCATGAAAACAAAAATTAAAAATTTGAAAACATTTGCAGCAATAGTTGCAATTTTCGCAGCAACAACATCAGTTTTCGCACAAACTGTTGTGGAACCGGTTATCACACAAAAAGATAGTACCAGCAAAAACAGAGACACAGTAAAATTTAAAATCGGCAATCAAAAGGTATTTATCGTAGAAGACAAAAGCGATACAACTAACAGAAGAGACACATCTAAAGATCATGATAAATTTAAAATTTACTGGGCAGGAATTGGTTTGGGATTGAACGGTTACCTTAATGCAAATAATGAAACTAAAATTCCCGCAGGGTATAATTTCCTAGAATTGAATTACCCTAAATCAATTAATGTTTCTTTAAATTTCTTTGAACAAAAAATCCCTTTATGGAAAAAACATATTAATATTGTTACAGGAATGGGTGCAGATATTAGCAATTACAGGTTTGAGAACAAGAATTATATACTGCAATCCAGTTCAAACTTTACTTCAGCAGTTTATGATTCAATAGTGTCTTTTAAGAAAAATAAACTTTCTGTAATTTATCTGAATGTGCCGTTATTATTACAGTTCGATACTAACCCATTTAGCAAAAATAATAAAACAGTTCATTTATCGGCAGGAGTAGTTGGTGGATTAAGATTGTGGTCGCATACAAAGCAGGAATACGAAATAGGAGGAACTACATTTAAACCTAAAACACATGATGATTTTAACCTGAATCCTTTCCGTTACAGCGCCATGGCACGTATCGGATATGGGAATTTAGATTTATATGCTTCTTATGCGCTAAATACTATGTTTAAGAAAAATGAAGGACCTCAATTGTATCCGTTTACAGTAGGTATTACATTAATCGGATTTTAACACTTAATATATTTCCCTTTAAATATTTTTCAGGTGCCATTCAAAACGGATGGCACTTGATTTTAATGATTCGATTTTTTTATAATTTTACAATCCCAATTTAATAGGAACCAATATTCAAGAGTTATGTCAGGACGCATTAATTGGTCAACTATTCTTAATTTGTTTAAAAATCATAAAATTTATTATTCAGTTTCAATTGCAGTCTTGATAATTATAGTACTCGTAATTTTTCTTTTCTTTAATAACAGCAATGTTCAAACTGTTGATATTTCAAATAAAAACTATTCCATTGTTAATAAAAATGCTCAGCAAAACAAACAACAAAAAACAAATAATCTGACTATACTACCTATTAAACTGACTGATTTGCCTATAAAACAGACAAGAAGTCAAGAAGCAAGCATACATTCAATCAAACAGCTTGCAAACATTGATAATAAAAAAATAAATTCAACAAATAAAGTTTCTGAATCACTTAATAATTCATCGTATAAGGAGCCGAATTTAGATTTTTCAAATAATTCTGAGTCCATTAATATACCGGCAACTCAACACATTGAAGATGATACAGAAGAAACCCATAGTATTGATTTAACTAATGCTGATAAAAATAGTAATGTTGTTAAACAGGTAAGAAATACAGAAACAGCTAAAGTAAAACAAACACAAAATAATAATGAGTTTCCATCAGTAAAGGATTTTATTATAGGGAAAGGGAAAAAATATTTTAATGAGAAAATCGTAAACTCAGAAAAAGTTAAAGAAGTTAAAAAAAGTAATTTATTTCAAAATATATCATCAGCTGTTGGACTGCTTTTAGAAATTACTTCTGGAAAATAATCATACTGAATCATA
>CAINEZ010000457.1 GCA_903847905.1 uncultured Bacteroidota bacterium | reverse complement strand
GGGTGTGACCGTTATATAATGTAATTTTAAATTCCATATTTGCTTATTTTATTCCATAGTTGCCCCCATTTCCCATCGCTATAATTGAAGCAGCGCAAGCACAATACCGTTTCAGCTCCTTTGTTTTTCCACTTCATCCCTGAATTTCCTAATCGCTGTTTTATTATTACTTTACATGCTGCTTCCACAACACCAGAGCCAATAGGAAAATGTTTTTTCTGATATGAATAGTAATCCATTTGATGTATATGATTTTCAAAGTATGTTATTGATTTCTCTATTTTCTCCATTTTTGTTAGCGATATTTTGTTCTTTCTCAACTTTTTTAATTCCTTTAATCCTAAAATGGTTTTTATAGTTAATAACTATGTAATTTTTCAACAGGAATGTTAAACGCCTCAAAAATTATTTTATGTTTTTTTGATATTTCAGTAATAAAAGGAGTGGTGTTATAAAGTTGAAAATGTTTTATTTTTTTTAAATCAGCTAAGAGTTCTTTCATTGAAAACGCTTTGAATAATTTTTTGTCGCTCATTACTTTGTTAAGATACGATGCAAGGATAAGAGCTACAAACCGAATAAATAACCTTCCATGATTTGTAAAATCATTGTGAGCTCTGAGTCTGTTTCCATCCATTTCATTTTTAACAAGATCAAATAATTTTTCAACACGGTCTTTATTTCTATAGTAGTTTAGCATTTCTACCTTTTCCAATACTTTGTCATTATTAGTGATCATCAGATAACAACCAAGATGTGAAAAATATTGATTAATTGCTTTTATGTTTTTTTCAATTTTTTTTGTCTTTGAGTTCCATCTATAATAAGCTTGATACTTTATTAAAATGGATGATTCAATATATTTTTTCGCATCTTTTTGAGTGTTAAAATTTTGCTCTTTTATTTCTGTTTCTATTTCAAGTAATGCAGATAAAAAAAATTGTTTTTGATCTAATTCAGCTTTTTCATTAAAGAATAAATGTCCATCAAATAAACTTTTACCTATGGTAATTTGAACAGGTTTACTGTATAAAATTTCCTCGTTATATTGAAAAGCATTTTCAGGATTAGATATTGTTTTTTTTGATTGACTTATTAATTCTTTTACCTTTTTAAGGCTTAATGGTAATGGTTGGATAAATCTTATTTTTTTTTCAGGATGATTCATTTCTGTTACGTTAGATGTACTAAAAAATCCTCTATCCATAATCATTAGTATATTATTGAGTCCAAATGCCTGCAAAAAATGTAGATTGTTATGTAAAGTGGATACATCAACAATACTGCCCGGGAAAATATTATAATAAAGAGGCACCCCATTTTGCTGATTACATAATACTCCCATATTTATTTGAGGTAAATTCTCTTTATCTCTATTATAACCCCATTCTACGAAATTGATATTAGTAGAGTAACTTGAAATTGATGTGATGTCATAATACACAGCATCTATAGGTTTAACATTTGCTACCCATTGCTTAAAAAAATCTAAACGCAAAGTTTCCTGCTTGCCAATGTCTTCACATAGTGATGAACAGGCATGAGAGTCCATTAGTTTTATTTCAGGCAAGAATGAGTCTTGTTGCCAATACTCAAAAAGATACAGCGGGGATGCCTCCGTAATTTCGTAAAATGCAAGCGATAATATTTGCTCAAATTTATCAGGGAAAACAGATTTTAATATTTGAAATAAACCAAGTTCTTTAGCCAAATATCGTAAAAAGAAAATATGACCATAAGATTTGCTTACCAGATGAACACCTTTCGTCTTTCGAATAGGTAATTTTGTTTTCTTGTCCTTCGGTCCGATATATATTCTGCGTTGACGGGCTTGGTGTTTTTCTTTATCCCAGTATGCCTCTACTCTGTAGAGATAAATATTACCCTTAATCTTTTGTTCAACAATATATGACATAGTAATATGTTTTAATAACTATTTTTAAAACACAAAGTTACTTATTATCATATATTTGTCAAATATATTTTCACATAGTTATTAACAAATGATAGTTAATTTAGGTTTAAGGTCACTCCAATATCTTCGGGGATTGTTGCTTTCGGTAAGGATTTCAATAACATCAATTATTGCAAAATACCATTTTTG
>CAINEZ010000456.1 GCA_903847905.1 uncultured Bacteroidota bacterium | reverse complement strand
TCAATAGTAATATCGCCAACCCCTGCATTGGAGATAGCTTCAACATCTTTTGCCACAATATAAATATTCGCCTTTGTAGGTTGATAATTTTGTTTTCCTTCTTTCATACTAAAAGAAATAGAGTTACTTTTTATTTTGTATAATAGATAAGGTAAGATATTTTCGTCGGTTTCAATTTTTACTTCTTGCTGTTCGCCTTGCTTTATGTAAACATTAAAAATACCTGTGTTTTCAATTTTAGTAATGTCGGAAATACTTATTGTTTTTTCAATTATTTTCCCGTTTCCTTCAATTGTATTCATACCTGATAATTTATAATCTGAACAATTTGAAAATAAGATTACGCATGAAAATGCTAATATTTCCGTTTTCATAAATATATTATTTAAAGTGTAGTAAAACTTTTTGCTTTTCTTGTTAATAGCTATTTTATTTAAACTGATTGAATCATAAACTTTGTGCGCTTTGCGCTTTCTTCGCGCTCTCTGTGGTAAAAAATTTAACCGCAAAGGTCGCTAAGGTATTCACAAAGAACGCAAAGGATAAATTTATGAATTAATCAGATTAGACGATGCAATATTAAAACAATTTTTTAACAAAAAGTATAATGATCGTTTTTATCTAATAAGTGGTATGTTTTTGTAAATAACTGGTCATATTTAGGAAATAGAAATGGCTTGTATTTAGTGTTTGAAAATGGCTTTGAATAAATATAATTTTCTACGCGATATTTTTATTTGTTTATTTGAGCGAAGGGTAATAGTATGCTTATCTCTGTTTTTAAAACTTGCAATATTTTTGATATTTACAATGGTATTATTGTTTGCCCTCAGAAAGCCAAATTCTAATAATTCTGTTTCAAATAATTTTAAAAGTTTTGAAACTTTTATTGGTTCTTCTCTGTTGATTAAATGAATTGAGGACAAATATCCTTCACAGGTTATATGAGTTATTTTTTCCATTTCAACCTGATGTATTTCCCCCTTTTCTTTTACTATTACTGTCTTGTCTCTTTGACAGGCATGATCTTTATTCATTTTTATTAGGGGTTTGTTTTAGTTTGTAATAAAATATTTACTATAAACAGTTGCAAAAAAATATATTTTCATCTTATATCATGGAAATAAAAAAGGCGTGAACTATAATCATATCCGCTATCGAGGTACTGGTATACCCACATCGCAAATAAGTAAGCTCACGCCGTAACGTGAGCGTTCACTTATTATTTATGCGATGTTTTGAAAATTACCAGTTTTCGATAGCAAGAATAAAAGCTAACGCTATATTTTAAATTCCCTTAATTCTACATTCCTTTTAAATTTCGTTTCACAAATTTATTCATTTATCAAAGTCAAAAATAATCATTTCATAATGACTCGTACTAAAAAAAAATTAAACTTTCAGGTTGGCTTTAGTGTCGGCTGTTTTCATTCATTGTCTCTTTTTTCATCGCAGTGTAATTTCACATGAGTCTTAAGCTGCTTTACCGTCAAGGAGTTTTCTTCGCTTGTGCATCTATTTTATTCCTGTGGTAAACATCAAGCGCTACTATCATTGAGATAAGCCCCCAGAAAGGGACAGATGCTTTATCAGTATCAAGAAAATTATTAAGGAATCCATGTACAAAATAAGTATAAAGCGAAATAATTGCTGAAAGCACAATAAATTTTACATCTTTTGATTCAGATCTTTTATAAACTTTGACCGCAGTATAAGAAATCAGGACAATAATTGCTAATACCGAAATTAATCCAAACACTCCACTTTCAGCAAGCGGACCAATATATTCGCTGTGCGCATTCCCTCTATCTCCGGCATTAGTACTGATAATAGTTTTTTCCTGTGAAAGTTGAAATGGAGCGTATTTGAATTGATAGGTTCCGGGACCCCAGCCAAACAATGGTTTTTCCTTGAACATACGCAAAGCGCATTGCCAGCGGTTGATCCTTTCAAGGTTTGATGCATCAGTAGAAATATTAGAAATAGATTGAATATGCTCCATATAATCTTTTGAAGTATCCTGTTTGTTTTTCTCAAGTGTCATAAATATCTCAAACCTATATAAAAGATAAATACCAACAATAACAACTATTGCGGTAACAACTATCTTGTAGTTGATTTTCAATTTCAGTATCAGGAATACAATAAGCGAAAATGCCAAACTTACCCATGCAGCGCGGCTGTATGAAAGTACTATAGCTATTATAAAAATTATAAATACAAAAGATGATAACAATCGTTGTATTTTACTAAGTTTTTTATCAAATGAAAAAACCAACGTAAACGGAGTAAACATAGCCAGTAGCGCACCGTAAGCAGTATGGTCATTATAAAATGGAGTCATAACCCAATGAGCTGTTTGCTCGTCAAATCCATATAATGAATGCTTGTAAATAGTATAAAATATCACAATTAAAAAAGAAAATATATATGCCCATACAAACCTGCGCAAATTTTTATAATCTTTAAAAAATTGAGTACCTATAAAATAAAATGGCAATATGAACCAAAGCTTTGAAAGAAGGAATTTAAAAGAAACCAATGGCATTGAACTTGTAAGTGATGAAATAAATATCCATAACAGGTAGGCAATAATTGCAATGCTTACAGGATGCCGAGTAATTTTTCCGTCAAATCCCCCATCATAAATAACCCTGATAATAAAAAGCAACATTACTGCAAACAAAAGAGGTTCAGTTGGCAGGCTAACTCCTAAATTAAGTTCTGAATCGCTGAGATTAATAGATAATGGAGTTAAGAATACAATAAGTAAAAGCAGTTTATCAAGGGAAAAAATAAAAAGTAATAATATGAGGAATAAAACAGGAATTAAAGAAAACCAATAAAACTCATTGACAATAAAAATAGAATTTAACACAATAAATATTGCGCAAATACCATAAACCCATTTTATTTTTATTTTGTCAAGCACCTGAAGAATTGCTTTCCATTTTATTTTTGCGATAATTCTCGAGCAGCATTATAATTACAAATGCAAAAATAATAGTTGTAACAGTGGTTACAAGAACAATAAGCCACCTAACAGGATATGATTTTTTATCAGCAGGCAATGGACTGCTTACATAATTTGAATATGTAAGTACTTTAGTAACATCCTTGTAAGCATTATCATATTCCTCTTTGAACTTATGGTATGAGGCTGTAGCAGCGCTTAACATATCGGATGTTAATATAAAATCACCTCCTTTTGTTTCTAAATTTTCAATAGTGCTTGTAATGGGATTTTCATTTACGGTTCTTCTTTCGCTAATCATTTTAAAATATGCTCTCATTGATTCCTTGGTCTGGATATTATAATCGAGTATCCCGTATTTAACCCTTAATACATCAAGTTTCTTCTGTAAAGTATCTATTTCATTTTGTTTTTGATCAAGTTGATTTTGCTTAATCTTCAATACTTCAAGCGATTTTTCTCTTTGCATTCCAATAGCTTTCTTGTTGAAAAGGTTAACCATTTCTTTAACCATTTTACACGCTAGCTGGGGGTCTGAATCAAGAATATCAATCACAACAGATTCATACTCTGTTTTACGAATATCCACATTACTCTCAAACTCTTTAACAACATTTGAATAATAATATTTATTATTTTTATCAATATCATAATGAGATTCAAGATTAAATTTTTCAATAAGGCTGTCCCTGACTTCATCCGATTTAAAAATCTGAAGCATAAGTTCTGTGGGTGTTTCAGAAGAATACGGTATCAGGTTTGAGGGATACAATACCGCTGACGATTTATACTTTGGTTTAATAAACCATGGACATGAAAATAATACAGATAGCGCAATAGCAAGTATTATGATAATTAACATATGCAATCGCCATTTGATCATTATTTTTACAAGGTTCAAATTCGAGAAAATATTTTCCATATCAAAATTAATTTCTTTAGGCCAGTTAATGAATTTTTTTAATGTAATTTTTTGTAATTGAATTTTGGGTTTTACATACTTCAATTTTGGCCCGGACATTTCCGGATAAATATTTTGTTTTATTTCTCCCCCGCTGGTTTCTGCTTTGTTGTTAATTTCAAAATTTACTTTCTCACTTACAGAAACTTCCTGAGGTTCGACAGAAGTTCAGCTGAATGTAAACTTCTTTCGTCTGATATTTTCAACAATAATTATAGTCAGAATCCCCAGTAGTATAGCAGATATAGTTGATAAAACCACAATCAGCCATCTTACAGGGTATGTTTTATTTTCAGCTTTATAGGCAGAGTCAACAATAAACTTACATGGAAGTTCTTGTTCGGCATCTACTTTAGCCTCTTCGAACTTTATTTTTAATTCGCCTAGTTGTTTCTTTTCAAAATCAAGCGCATCTCTTAGTGAAACGTAAGCGCCTCCATTTTCAGAAATGGTTTTAAGTTTTTCTTCAAGAGCATGTACGCCTGAAGTATTGTTGTGCGCCAGGGCAATAGCAAGTTGAGTATTATAAGCTTCAGCCTGCGTTTCATAATCGTTTACTCCCGCCTCCCTTAATTTAGTGAGAGAATCCTCCATTTGTTGTATTTCGGTTTTCAGTTTGTTATATTCTGTTTCTACAATCTTATACCCTTTTACTGCTCTTTCTTTCTGCATGGCATTTTTTGTGGAATCAAGCAATGCGGCAATATCATTGGCAATATCAGCAGCCATTTGAGGGTCTTTATCAAGGACTTCTATTTCGACAGCCATAAATTCAGTCCGTCTGAAACTAATGTTATTTTCGTATTCCTTGAAAAGCAATGTATTTTTATATCTCGAATCAGGGTTAATATCATAATGGTCAAAAAGATTATATTTTTGAATAAGCCTTGCCCTGATTTTATTTGAATTCAAAATTTGTAAAAGTTGTTCGGCTTGTTCATCAGCGCCAAATTCAAGAATATCCTGCTTACCGCTATAATTATCTGCCATCAACGCTTTTGAAATGGAGTTAGTAGATGTTGGGAACATAATAACAGAAGCTTTATATTTTGGCACAATAAAAAATGGCGATGAAAATAAAATAGACGCGCCAATAGAAACAGCACCAATTATAAGCAAGTACTTCCTCCATTTATATAGAAATAATAAAAAGTTTGTGGAATTAAAATCACTTTTTTCTTGCATTACATTCATGATTTATAAAACTTAATTAATATATATATGTGCCAAAATTAGAAAAATTTATTAATTCGGAATATTTTTAATAAGTATGGGATCAATCATTCTTAATAATCTTTAACATGTCCCTAAAATTCACTATTCTAAGAATAATAGCCAGAGTTCCACTAATTAAAATCATTATGATTAAACTGGTTGTCCATCGGTATTCAAATTGCTTTGAAATATATCCTGCCCCAATAACGCCAATTACAAAAATTATCAGAGAAATAAGAAAGCGCACATTAATATTAAATCTGAAAATCTTTTGCGCTATAATTATCTGAACAAGCGAAGTTGTAAATTGCGTAGTAAAACTTGCAAATGCCGATCCTACTGCATAAAAACGTGGAATCAGAAATAAATTAAGAATGATATTTATAGCCATGCCACTTGCTGCCATAATGTTTAATTGCTTAAGGTTCCCATTTGCAGTAAGTAGTGTGCCGAAAACATAGGTAGTGGAAATAGGGATAAAACAGCCCATAAGGTACCCAAATACTTTTGATGACTCAAAAATCCGTTGATTATATTGAGAAACTGACTCAATTATTTCGTTAGGTCTTAAATGAATATTCCTTGGATAAAGCATTTCCATAATTTCCCTGCTGTAAAAAAAAGAGCATAGTGAAACAATTATTGCTCCTGCAAAAAGTAATGAGAATGCAAGCTTTACAAGAGATTCAACAGATTCCTTATGCTTAATCATTTTTGCAAATAATGGAAGCAATAATCCAGCGAAGAGAAAAGCTATCATATTAGTTGCATCAAGAAGTCGGTATGCAGAAGCATAAATTCCACATTGAACTTCGCCTGAGTATAAATTATCTTTTAATGCAGAAGCATCTGGAAGCATACGTTCCATCATTACCGTATCTATCCTGTTATAGAATGTCATTAACAGCACAAGGACTGCAAAAGGAAAACTGTTTTTAATGATCATAAGTGAAAACGGGAAATTCCATTTAAGTTTAAGGAACTTCGATTTCGCTTTCCTGAAAACAATAATAAGTGTAATAACAGCTGTCATAAAATATGCGAAAGTCTGCGCAAAGGCATAAGTGCGTATTGTGAACTCGAATGTACTAGGCATTCCCCAGAGTAAGAATGCACAAACAATTATCATGATAGTTCTGTCGAGAACTGAAATAAAACTATCTATCTTAAACAGGTGAAGTCCTGATAAGTTAGAACGAAGGTAAAGAACAAATGAAATTAAAAATTGGTTAAATGCCAGAACAATAAGTAAAAGTATCTGTAATGAATTATACCTGATAATAAATGCACAAATTATACTGATAACAAAATAAATAGTGCCAAGTATAAGTTTTAAAACAATAATACTTGAAAGATGTTTTCTGAGTAAATGATTGTTTTGAGCAATATTTTTATTATTGAAATTAGTAATTCCAAAATCAAGAAGGATGTTAAGAAGAAATGAAAAACTGAAAATTGAATAATAAAATCCGTAGTCCGCTACCCCTACAAAATTTTGAACACTCCGGTCAATCCCTAATATCCAGAAAGGTTTAATAAGTAGATTAAGAAACAGAACCAACGCAATGTTTTTCAGGAATTTTTTTAACATAACAGAAAAATCGAGCAAATGTAAGAAAGCTTTTCTTTAATGTTTATAAATATCTGAATTTTCATCATTAAATATTACTATAAATGCGATTTTTTTTTTTTCATAATAAAAATAATCTATTTTTGAAGGATTCTAATTTTTTTGAAAATTCAGATGCAATGAAAATTGTAGTTAATACACAATGCCTTATTAAAAACAGACTGGAAGGATTGGGATGGTTCAGTTATGAAACCCTCAAAAGAATTACCACTCAACATCCCGAGCATGAATTTGTTTTTGTCTTCGACAGAAAATGGGATAAGGAATTTATTTTTTCTGATAATATTAAACCTATAATACTTTATCCTCCCTCTCGTCATCCTTTTTTATGGCATTTAAGATTTGATGATCTTTTCCCTTTTCTACTCATGAAACAAAAAGCCGATCTTTATTTATCTACTGATGGATGGATGCCTCTTCATACAAAGGTAAAAACTGTAAATGTTATACATGATCTTAACTTTGAGTATTACCCAAAAGATCTGCCATTCTGGTACAGGAAATATTATCAATTCTATTTCCCGCGTTTTGCAAGGAAATCTACAAGATTAGCAACAGTCTCTGAATATTCAAAGTCTGATATTGCACATAAATATAACATTCCTATCGAAAAAATTGATGTTATTTATAATGGCTGCAACGAAAAATATAAAGAAATAATGCCCTTACAACAAGATATCATTCGTTGGGAATATTGTTTCAATCAGCCATATTTTGTTTTTGTCGGATCACTGCATCCAAGAAAAAACCTTATAAACCTTTTTAAAGCATTCGATCTGTTCAAGACACAATCGGATACCGGCATTAAAATGCTTATCGTCGGTAAAAAACGCTGGTGGACTGACGAGATAGACCTGACATTTGAAAGCATGAAATATAAGGAAGATGTGATATTTACCGGACATGTTGAATCTGACAGGTTGAACGAAATAATTGGCTCATCTCTTGCTATGACTTACGTTTCATACTTTGAAGGTTTTGGAATCCCAATCCTCGAAGCATTTTATTGTGAAACGCCTCTTATTACTTCTAATGTAACCGCTATGCCTGAAATAACAGGAGATGCCGCACTTCTTGTTGACCCATTCTCCCCTGAATCTATCGCAAATGCTATGAATCAAGTGGCTTTTAACGAAACCCTGCGACAGGATCTTATTGCTAAAGGACGAATACGGCGACAAGCATTTAGCTGGCAAAAATCGGCCGATTTGTTATGGAATTGCATTGAAAAAGCAATGGGATAAACGAACATTCGAACAATTGAACATCCGAACAATTGAACTTTGCCCCCCTTATGCTTTTTGCATTCCGGCACCATGGCAAGCAAATTCCAAAAAAATTATTACTAATTGAATATTGAATATTGAACATTGAATAACAAATTAATAAGAAATAAATATTCAACTCTCAATTATCAACTATCACATTCAAACTATTTACTGACTTTGCACATTAAACTGATTACCGATTACCAATTAACTTTGGACTTGAAACCTGGGACTTGGATATTGGGGCTTATTTCCCTTTTATCCTTCATGATGATAAGGTTCGTTGCGTATAATTGAAAATGCCCTGTACAATTGTTCCATAAAAAATATACGTACTACCTGGTGAGAAAACGTCATTTTAGACAAGGAAATATTTGCATTTGCCTTTTCAATAATTTTATCAGAAAAACCATAAGCGCCGCCAATAATAAATACGAGATTTTTTACAGAGCTATTCATTTTTTGCTGAATAAATCCTGCAAAATCAAGAGAACGGTATTCTTTTCCATTTTCATCAAGCAATACAACAAAATCCGAAGTATCAATATATTTTAACTGTTGATCGGCTTCTTTCTCTTTTATCAATGGCGGATCAAGATTTTTAGTATTATTTAAATCAGGAATAACAACAGTATTAAACGAAATATAGTGTTTTAACCTTTTCTCATATATCGAAAAGCCTTCTTTTATGTATGATTCATTGGTTTTGCCGGTTATCAATAAGGTAATTTTCATATTTTTATTTTGATAAATTTTAAAATGTTTATCACCAAAAGTAAAATTATCTTTTGTATCTTTTAAATTAAACAAATATATTTTTATTTTTTAGTCAGGTAGCCTGTCTCTAAATAAATTCAGGATGATTTTATATGAATTTCACACAGACATTTGTGTTTTATTAAAAATTCATATAAGTTTGCAATAATATTGAGTGATATAAAGTATTTGCATTAAAATATTATGGAAAAAAAATTTTCGGAGTATATAAAAGATCCTCAAACCTCTGTTGACCTGAAATTATTTAGCCTTAATGAAGATAAAGAAAATGTAATTTGCGGTGTTCTTGTTAACCCTGAAATACCAATAGCCTATCCAATACTTAATGGTGTTCCCGTATTACTACCATCTGCCTTTCCTATGGATTTTGTTACTCATTATAAAAAAGAGTTGCAAAACATTAATGAACAATTTAACAACAAATTATTTTTTGAAGGAACAAAAGATAATTGGAGTTTTAGCGCCGAATGGGAATTTCACTTTAAAAACTCCATTAATAAAACATGGGGTTGGGCTGTTGAAGATAGATTTGAACAATTTCTATTAGAAACACAATCCGGTAAAAGTGAACTGTCTGATAAACTAATTTTAGATGCAGGCTGTGGTAATGGTATATTAACCGAATATATTTCTTCTTACTCAAAATTGTCCTTCGGAATTGATTTGTCAGATAGTGTTTTTTATGCTGAAAAAAATAGAAAAAGTAAGAATGTTTGTTTCATTAAAGGCAATTTACAATTTCTTCCCTTTGCTGATGAGATATTTGATATAATTGTTTCAAATGGCGTAATTCATCATTCACCGAACACTGAAAACACATTTTATCGCTTGTCAAAAGCAGTAAAGCAGGGAGGAAAACTCTATGTTTGGCTATACTCTATTAAAGGAAATTTTAAATGGAAGATCAAAAGAAAATTTTTTGATTTTGCAAGAGCAATTGTTTGTAGGCTTAACAAGAAAATGCAGAACATTATCGTCTCATTTTTTACAATAATATTAAAGGTGTTAAATAAAAACATAGATAAGAATGAGTTAAGAATTAATATGTATGATTCTCTTACACCTCGCTGGAGACACTATCACACGCCGGAAGAGATCGCTCATTGGTATCATAAATCAGGATTTGGACCAATTTGTTTAACTCATTTCGACAACAAATATGGCTTTGGAGCTTATGCACTAAAAACCATGACAGATAAAACTCCTGGTGAAAATTTTGATAAATTATCTAAATAAATTACATCAAATAATTTAGCATATTTAATACTGTTTTATTTAGTCGTGATACAAAAATTTTATACAATCATTTTAAACTATTTGGCTTAATTATTGAGTTTATAAAGTTCACTAAAATCTACAGAGATGAAAAAGATTACAACAATCGTTTTTTTTATAGTGGTAATTACATCTACGATTTCCGCTTCATTTATCATATATAAATCGAATGATATAATTACAGAAATAGGGAATGTTATAAAATCGGGGAAAGCAAGTGAAGTTTCCAAATATTTCAATTCGACTCTTGATTTGACTACCACCGATAACGAGGGAACATACAGCAAAACCCAGGCAGAACTTATCCTTAAAGATTTTTTTACAAAAAACCCTCCCACTTCATTTACAATTAATCATCAGGGCTCGTCAAACGACGGATCATTATATGCTATTGGTAATTATTTATCAGGAACAGCATCATTCAGAACATATTTTCTGCTTAAAAAAGTGAACACCGGCTATCTTATTCAGAAACTTGAATTTGAAAAACAATAATCTTCCGCCTTTTAATAACAGAGTGCGGTGTGCAATTTTTGAAAATCAAAAAGAAATTTAGACAGCTTCTTTTGCCTTATAACTTATTCAAATGACCATTGATCAAATAATTGAAAACGCTCTTATTGAAGATATAGGAGAAGGTGACCATACTTCGCTTTCATGCATTCCTGAAACAACAAAAGGTAAAGCCAAACTACTTATAAAAGATAATGGCATATTAGCCGGTATCAGCATTGCAAAAAAAATTTTCCACAAAGTTGATCCTGACTTAAATTATACAGCTATACTTAACGACGGCGCATCCGTTAAATATGGAGACATTGCTTTTTTTATTGAAGGTAGTTCTGTTTCCATTCTTGCTTCCGAAAGACTGGTATTAAATTTTATGCAACGCATGAGCGGAATTGCAACATCAACAAGCGAAATGGTAAAGCTGATTAAGGGAACAAAAACAAAAATATTAGATACTCGTAAAACTACTCCTTTGTTGCGTGAAATTGAGAAAATGTCTGTGAGGATTGGCGGCGGATACAATCACAGGATGGGGCTTTACGACATGATCATGATAAAAGATAATCACATTGATTTTGCCGGAGGAATTGAAAAAGCTATTACCTCGACTCATAAATACCTTGAAATAAAAAATAAAAACCTGAAAATAGAAATTGAAGCACGCAATCTGGAAGATGTAAAAGAAATAATAAGGATAGGCGGCATTCATAGAATTATGCTTGATAATTTTACTCCCGATAAATTAAAAGAAGCTGTTAACCTTATAAATGGTCAATATGAATCGGAAGCGTCCGGTGGTATAAAAAAAGAAAATATACGTGCATTTGCTGAAACAGGTGTGGATTTTATTTCTGTTGGAGCAATAACACATCATATCAAAAGCCTTGATATGAGCCTGAAAGCTTTGTAGTTTCAAGATTACTGTCGGTCAAAGCGGATGATTTTAAATTTACGAGATATGTATCTATAAAGGATTTAATAAAAAAGAGATAAAACTTTAGATACGGATTAGTATAATCTTAATGAATATAAAAAAAATTATAAATAAAATTCCCTATTTATGGCTCGTCGCATTAATAATAAATGGGACTAAAAAGCTTATTATTCCGGGGTTTAACGGGTTATCACTTTATGATGTAAGCGCTTTCTTTTTTAAAAGGCTTTGGCAGGGATCAATTACAACCAGGGCGGCAGCGCTTTCATTTACATTCTTTCTTGCCCTTTTTCCTGCAATTATTTTTTTCTTTACGCTTATACCATATATCCCTATTCACGGATTTCAAGATACTTTGATGACAACCTTGAAGAATATATTACCAAAAGAAGCTTATGAAAACGCCCTAACTACTATTTTAGATATTGTTAAAAAACAGCATGGCGGCTTACTGTCTTTTGGGTTTATTGCCGCCCTTTATTTTTCTACAAGTGGAATAAGTGGAATAATGAATGCATTTAATGTTTCTGTTCATGTTTCTGAATCCCGTACTTTTTTCAAACAGAAACTTATAGCCATTCAGCTTATTCTAATTCTTTCGGTACTTATAGTATTGGCCATTTCACTTATCACGGCTGGAACATCATTTCTTCATTTTATGCTGAGAGAAGGGTTTATTCACAGGCATTCCAGTTTTTTAATATTAATTATTTGCAAATGGATTGTAATTGTTGCGTTGTTTTTTTTCATAACATCATTTCTTTATTATCTTGGACCTGCTTCCAATGAAAGATTTCACTTTATTTCTGCCGGCTCCACTGTTGCAACAATATTATTTATTCTTACATCCATCGGATTCAATTTCTATATTTCGCATTTCTCGCATTACAACAAGTTATATGGTTCTATTGGAGCGCTCATTATAATTTTGCTTTGGATTTACATAAATGCTATTGTATTGCTTATAGGTTTTGAGCTTAATGCGAGCATTAGGAAGGCAAAACAAAAAAAGATGGAATAATTTTCCTTAATATGTATATTTGGTAAGTAATAAGTATGAAATAAATTACTAATTTTTTTAGTTAATAGTTTATGCCTGCTTTGCCGTCAGGCAGGGTTTTTTAGTTATAGTTTTATTGGTTGTTGGTTTTAGTTCTCAAGTTTGAAATTACTCTAAATGAACTATTCGACTGTAAATATCCACTGTGGCGAACTAAATAACCAAAACTGAAAAAACTAATAACCAATAACTAAACAATAAGGATATTAATTCACACACATTCCTTATAGTACCTATTAAAAACTCATAAAGGTTATACCAAGTTACATATTGCGTATCTGTATTATTGGCATCGGCAAGATTTTTTTCAGATACTGTACTGATAAATAAAAAAAGCATCACTTAAGATGCTTTTTTCCGGTAAAATGAAACGGGCACATATATAAGTCCCCGTTATTGCCAGTTTGAGATCAAACCTAATTTACAAGATCACTTTTGAGGTGTAGCTGTACCAGCTGGAGTAGCCTTTGTTGCTGGAGTTGCTTTTGTAGGAGTGGGTTTTACAGGGTTTTCCTTACGTAAAAATTTTCCATCTTTGTCATAATACAAATTTTCTTTGAGTGTGCCTTTTTCTACTTGTACTTCATAATTAATTATGCCCTTGTTATCAATTTTATAAGCATCCATTACTTTGTAATTAGGATAATCCTTTGAAATGTTTTCTGTAATTGCTTTCTGGAGATCTTCTGTTTTTACTTGAGTTTTGTTTTCTTGAGTCCTGACATCAGTTGTTTTATTGTCCTGAGTTTTGACACCAGTTGTTTTTACAGTGGTTGTCTTGTTGTTTTGTGCATTGGCAAATGTAATAGCCATTCCCATGATGAACATTAAAATTAATTTTTTCAT
>CAINEZ010000455.1 GCA_903847905.1 uncultured Bacteroidota bacterium | reverse complement strand
CCCCAAAACCCCAAAACCCCTTTAAACAAGTTTTAAATTAAATAAATAGTTAAACAAACATAAAGCTCACAACAACTTGGGCAGACCATTGTCTGACTTTGAATCCTTAGCATTTTTAAGTATGGTCATCAGTTGGGGCTGAGTCATAGTGTTTAGATTAGTGGGTTGAGAAATACCGTCATCTATAGTCATATTATTTTCATGAAATCTTTTTGCTGCAATAGATATAAATTCAGAATCTGGATTCATTAATATTAATCTTATTTTTCCTCCATCTTTAAAATAATTAATCAGTTCATCTCGATAAGTAATTGCCCATGAATCAAAATAAATTACAACAATATCCAATACTTTAGCTGAACTAATTATTTCCTTCCATTTTATATTATGATAACTTTTATAACAGCTAATAAATTCTTTTTTATTTTTTTGATTTTCTGAAATACTTATATTCTCAATATTTGTAGAAATCCCTTTTTTATAGAAATAATACAAAATAGGAAAAACTAATAAAGCACAAATAACATTGGGGATCAAACTCTTTAATAATGACAATAAGGATTCTTTAGTAGTATTATCTGATTTTGTAATAGCAAAATATAATGCTATACATCCAATAATGGATATAATAGACAATAATAAAAGCAATGGTGCATTCGTATTATTATTTTTTTTGTTGGTTGTCATCTTTTTACATTTAAATTTACCAATTTCTAAAATATTTTTCATAATCATTCCAATTACGAGTCATTGGAAATTCAACATTAAAGTCTTTCATTATATTTCCTATTGGGTCACTATATTTATTGTTTGAAGTTCTAATAATATCCCCATTAGGTGCAATTAAATAATCTTTCGATTCAAAAATATTTCGATTACTGAAATAAATACTTCTGAATTTCCCACTAAATTCTTTAGTTATTTGCTCCTCGATTCTATAATATTCAAAATCAAATATTTCATACAAATTATATAAATCTTTATTTTTACCATTTGAATAATATGCTTCTATTTTCCAGAAAATATTTTTATTTAACTCCAGCAATTTATTACCTATTATTGAAATATCATTGATGTTTAATCTATTTAATACCGTTACAACTTCTAAGTTTATTTGCGTGTTTTTCAGATAATCAATTAAAAAATTAACAACGTTAAAGAGCTTTAATGTGATGCCATTAACAATTCCAAAATGATTTTCCCATAACTTATAATTAACATGAGGATATGATATCATCAGGTGATCTAAATATTTATTCAATTCATGAATTGAATCTTTTTTTAAATATAAACCAGTTGTAGAGAGGCAAGTCCGTATATTATTTTTATTTAAAAAATCAAGCAATTCAAAAACCATATCTTTATATAAAAGTGGCTCTCCCCCTGTAATTGTAAATCGCTTTAACCCTTTATCTTTCAATTTCAAAATGACTTTTGTCAATGTTGAAAATGGGAGCATAGTTTGAGTACTATTAATGTATGTATTACAAATACCACAGTTAAAAGGACAATTTTGAGTAAGTTGATATGCTAAACTAAATGGCATTATCTATATATTTGATGAAATCTTTCGTTTTTTTTAACATACGTAAAACAGCTCTATCGTTATTGTATAATTCTATTTGGCTAATAGGTAACCATTTCAAATCTTTTGATTCAGAACTTACAACTAATTTCTCATTTTTATCGGCTTTAAAAAAATATCTAACATCATAATGATAATGTGATTGAACATCATTTCTTGCAGGAATTGGATGAATATCTATCGAAAAAATATCTCGAGTTATTACTTCAATTGAAGTCAATCCAGATTCTTCTTTCGCTTCACGAGTAGCTACATTAAGTAAATTTTCTTCACCATCGGCATGACCACCTAATTGTAGCCACTTATCTAATTTTTTATGATGCGTAAATAATAAATGCGAATAATTTTTATCAATTATCCACGCACAAGCTGTAATATGTTCTGGATAGCAATAACTTTGAAAGCAATCCTTATTCGTTTCAACTAAAAAAATAAATTTTTCAAGCATTAGTTTTTCTTCATCATCAAATGGCTTGTAATTTTTTAGCTCAGTAATAAGTTTATACTTGTCTGACATTTTGAATAAATTTTGTTAGTGACGATTAAAAATAGAGTTGAATTTTCAAATTTAAGTTTTCTAAGTAAAAAATGATTAATATAGTTAGTATAAATTATCTCCCTCGCTAATGCAAGCCCTCTTATTGCATTTATTAAATTTAATGATTTCAACCTAATCACTCCCATAATACATGTTAATTTGGTAAAGTTGATCTTCATTAGAATTTATTTTCAATTCACCTTGCATTTACAAAGATACATCTTTTTAAAAGTAAACATAATATTCATTATGTTGTAAGATAACAAAAAGAATAAGTCATGGCGTTATCTTTAATCAAAATCTATCTGCTTGTATTTTACTTAACAAAAGTAGGCTTGTTACTGTATAAAAATTTTCCTATTGTTTTATTTTCTTTTTTTTGTTCAAATGATACTTACCAGAGGAATAATAAATCTTATAGAATACTATTTCTTTCAAGTCCGCACGAAATCAACTTCTGCGGACTTTTTTATTGACAATATTTTTCGTGGAGTTAAGCTCTGCAAAAAATTAGTTCTTGAAAAAACAATTTTAAATTTTACAGCTATGAAAAAAACTCATTAAACAACAAAGAGGTTAATTCCGCATCATCTGTCGGAAGCGCATTAGACAAGGCAAGCACCTATTCCTCAGATACACCTCTTTTCAAAACATTAGGATTAACGCCATTTACAGACATTCCTACAGGCAAGAAACATTTTGTTGGCGAAGTAAAATTCAAAAATAATTCTGAAGTTAAAATATGAGTATATCCTATGCCTGCTATGTTTTGGAAGTTTGAAGTATATATTAAAGTAAGTAAAAAAACCACAAAGATATCTACTAGTTCAGGGACTTTAGAATACTTTTGGAATTCTGTAAAACTTATTGCGGAGGATATGCTTGATGTGTAAAGCACTGAATTTAAAAGGTAATTGAATAACTTAAACCCGATTGAAATTATATATTTCTTCGGGTTTTTCATTTGACAATTTCCAATTTAGGGGGTCTGGGGTTCTCCCCAGCAAGATAGCGTATGAACGAGACCTTTTGTCCGTTCATACGCTATCTTGCTAAGTCGGTTTCCTGTTCCGATACCTTATACTATTAGCTCATAATATTGAACAAAAAAAGTGAGTACTTACGTGTCCACTTTAATGGTACAGATTAATCTTAAGGTGGCATTTTTTAACATATTTTTTAAAATTTATTTACATTTACATTATATTTTAAACGATAGTTTTTTTAATGAACTACCCTGCCGCACATTTTTATTTTTTTCGCTTTAGCACTTTTGCAGCCCGTATAATAAAGCAAAGGTATTTCGGCTGTAAAAAAGCTAAATTTGCCAACCCGCATTATCTCGTTATGGCTTACATTTACTGTATTCTGACAGTATTGTATTTCGCTGACAATTGTGTAGCGCAAACCAATGAAACATTTTTTGAAAAAGCACGAAAGGATGCTCAACAAGGCGTACCTCAAAACTCTCCTGCATGGGACAGAATTAATGAACTGAAAATGATGCGGGCTAATTCTCCTGGTATGGAGTCCTTTTACGACCAACAAATAAATCAGATTATACAATTGTATTCGCCAGACAGTTATAACAGCAACTCTGCACAAGACATTATTGATCAACTGAACAAACAGACTATGCAGGCTATGGGATATAACCCGCCTTCGATACAGGCGGAAATAAGAGCTTCCCAGCAAAATCAGGTAAACGGGAAACCACCTGCATTAACGCAACAGGAAAAACAACAACAGCAAATAACCGACTTATTAAGTGATGTAAACAAGACCGAACCTGCTACAAGCGAATACTGGAAAGCCCCTGATTTTGCTGAAAAAGAAAAACCCTTTTACAATGCGCTTAATAATATAAAAAAACAACTTGATGGGGAAAAATCGTTGTCTGTAAAAGATGCTTATTACGAAGTAGAATATGCTTGGGGAGATATTTTCCTGACAAAAAAAGAATATGATAATGAAGTAAAGAAAAGCGTTGCCTTTATAAAGCAGTGGATGATTGAAAATAAACTTGACCCAAAAAATAATCTTTCGCTGCATCTTGCCATTCAAAAATTTATGACCGACACATTAAGCATAGGTAAAAATAATTATATAGAAATACAGGGCATTAAACCAACGACACATCTGCCGTTTTATTACGACTACCAGGACTTCAAAGCAGAAAAAGATTTCCGCAGTTATCATGTTACAAAAGGCTTTGCAACAGGCAATGGGCAATGTCATGTCTTACCTCTTATTTATGCCTGCATTGCAGAAGCCCTTGGCGCTAAGTTTTACCTGTCTTATGCTCCGCTTCATTCATTTATCAAGTATCCTGATAATAATGGAAATATTCACGATTTTGAAGTTACAACAAATTGGCAGATTTCCGACCAGTGGTATAAAGACAACCTTTATGTAAAATCGCTGGCTGAGAAAAGCAGGATTTATCTTGATACATTAAACCGAAAGGAAATTGTTGCCGGAGCTTTGCTTGATCTCGCGGAAAGCTATAAAGAAAAGGTAGGCATTGCCGATGGAAAATTTATAAGCCAATGTGTTGATTGCGCAATGAATTATTTCCCTGATAAAAAAGCCAACGTAGATGGATGGAAACTTCGCAGCCAAATAGCTGCCGTGAAGTTAAACCGGTTAGTAGCAAAAAAAGAAGTGAAAACTTTAAGTGATGTCGAACAAATTCCCGAAGCAGAAGTTTTGCTTGACTCAATAAATACCATTAACCTGCAAATGGAAAACATGGGATATGAAGAAGTACCTGAAAAAGCTTACGAGGAAATAATGATTAACTGCGGTAAATGTAAAAATCCAAAACTATTGCATGTAAACAATCTTGAAAAAAGAAATTTATTTATACCTTTAACCACTGAAAAACCATGAAGCGAAATCTTATATTAACAGCCATTCTTTTTGCTCAGATTGTTTCGTTCGGACAATCCGAACAAACAAGTGTTGATTCATCCAAAGCATGTTTTTATATAGCTTTTGATGCTTTAAAAAATATGCTCGAAGGTAAAGACAGCCTGAATTACGAAAAAGCTGTTTTTATCACTGAAAATGCATATTACAACAATGCTTTTGATTACAATGTTTTTGAGAAAACGCTTGATATGCAAGCTTCATTAATTGATACCATTTCGGAAAATGCGAGGAAGGATTACCTTGAAACTCATACGAACATGAAGCTGTATGAACAAAAAATGTTAGTTTTAAATGCAAAAAACTGGGCAATCTTTAAATACATTACCGATACAACACTTGTATTTTTTGATCATTTTATTTATTACAACGAACCTTATAATTATTCAGCCGACGACCCTTATGGCAGCACTAAATGGGAAAACACTCAGGTGCTTCATTTGTTAACAGGTAGCGAAGCCAAAGGAAACTGCTATGCTTTATCCGTTCTTTTTAAAATATTTTCAGACCGCTTAAAATCAGATGCAAGGCTTACTGTAGCTCCTCATCATATTTATATTCAAAACCGAAACGGGAAAGGTGATTTTTATAATGTGGAACTCGCAGCAAGATCTTTCCCCGGCGATGGTTCTATTCAAACGCTTACTTATACCACCAAAACATCTATTATGAACGGCATGGCTCAGCGAATGCTTACCAATAAAGAAGCTGTTGCATTAAATCTTATTTACCTTGCCAAAGGATACGAACATAAATTTAACGACAATACAAATGACTTTCTACTGCAATGCGCCGAGCTTGCTTTTAAACACGATACCCTTTCGCTTAATGCTTTGCTGTTAAAAGCTGAAATAACCGAAAACAGACTGTTTAAGGCAATGCAGGAAAATAAAATCACAACACTTGCGCAGGTAAAGAAAAACACCAAAACAAAAGAACTTTTAACGAGTTATGAAAAACAATTGAGTAACCTTTACAAATGCGGTTACCGTGAAATTCCTAAAGACATACAAAGAATAATTTATGCAAGGATTAATCATACAACAACAGGTGTTTTTCTTCAGGATAAAACACCTAACCCGTTTAAAGAAATAGGAGCTAACCAACGCTATGCAACTCTTTCAGGTGGTTTGTTTGATGAGATGCATGAAAATGTTGATTCTATTGAATATAATCATGCTTTGCTAAATACAACAAATGGAAAGATCATAAGATTTTTACCTTTTGATTCTACTTTAGAATATAAAGCAGACCCTGTTGTTTTTGCATGGAGTGTTGACCCTCTGGCTGCGAAGTATCCTAATTTAAGCCCTTATGTTGCGTTTGCAGATAATCCAATATTTTTTGTTGATACAGATGGAAGAGATATATTCCCAACTACAGATTTTAAAAAATCAAATTATAACAAAGCTCACCTATATTTAATGGATAATAATTCTGTTTACAAAGAATTACTTTCAAAATATGAGAATAGTCCTAGTTTTAATTTATATTTAGGGACTAACGATAAAAATATTCCAGCAGGTAGAGGCGGTTATACGATTTATACATATAAATCTAAATTATTTAATGGGAAAGAAACTTCAACATCTGCTGAAACAAAAGAGGATTTTGCGAGCAGTCAATCAAGTGGTGATATTACGCTTTGGACTTTCTATATTGAAATACATGAAGCAACTCATGCTTTTGAACCTTTAAATCCTGCAATAGCAAAAAAGGAATCTAAAAAAGATCCCTCACTTTATGGGCAAAACGATCATGAGGCATTTTCTGCTCTTATTGATAAGACTATTTCATCTTTTGCCGAATTATCTAAAGATTTAAATTTAGGATGGTCTTCTGACCAAATAAAGGAAGTTTCATTATACGGTACTGAGAATTCTAAAATGTTCAAAGAATATATTAAGGGATTATCTACTACAAACCAAACCACCTTTAAGGAGGAAAAAGGGAAATATACAACAAGGGTTAAAGACTTATTATCAAAAACCGTTGAAATCCCATCAAAATAATAAATCTAATAATAAATTTATCATTTATACAATAATTATATGTGGAAGTCCATTTTATTTATAAGTATATCTTTACTGATAGCATCATGTAATAAAACTTTATTATCTGTTGATTCGGTTGAGCAAACTCCTTGTGATACAACAAAAGGAGTATTATTTATAAGATTACAGAATTTAAGCAAATATGATATATCCAATATTAATATCGCAACAGATTCTTTATATATAGTTTTTGGTGGTATTAAAGCATACAGTTCTACTTGCTATACTAATATTAATTCCTTTAACTCACAATGCTTTTATCATATTTCTTTTATAAAAACAAATTTTTTCGGGAAATTAAAACAATTTAGTAATGGTGGGAATACTTTAGATCGTGTTTGTTTAAATGAAAATATACCTGAACAGGTTGGTTTTGAAAAACGTTATAAAGGTTATTATACATTAACCATTAAATTACAAAAAAGAAATTCATATCCTGTATTTGAATTAACAAAGGATAAGGAATAAGAAAACATGAAAAATATTATAAGTATTATTCTCTTTATTGGTAATGTTTGAATAAATATTCATTATTTAAATCCTTTAAAAACGCCTAATTTATCCTTTCAAT
>CAINEZ010000454.1 GCA_903847905.1 uncultured Bacteroidota bacterium | reverse complement strand
GTCTTATTGAACTATTTTCATGCAGCATCGGCATTTACTCCCGATAATTATCGGGATAATATATAAAATGTCTTTAGACTATTTTATATATGCAATTGGTATAAATCATAAAGTTAAGCCAATAAATTCAGCTTTTACAAACAATGCGAAATGGGACAAATAAATTTATTTATTTTCTTTTTCCAGATCTTCAACTCTTTTAACAAGATTGGATAAATTACGAAAATGTATATAGGATTTTCTGTATTTACTGACCTCAAACGCAGGTGAGCCCATATATGCTTCACCTTTTTTGGAAATACTTTTTGAAATACCCGATTGTGCTGCTATAATTGTTCCGTCAGCAATATTCAGATGCCCGATTATTCCAACCTGTCCGCTGAACATACAGTTTTTCCCGATCTTTGCCGATCCTGCGATAACGTTGCCTGCTGCAATATAAGTGTTTTCTCCTATTTCAACATTATGAGCAATATGAATAAGGTTATCAAATTTTACACCTTTATGCAATATCGTTGAACCAAGAGTTGCCCTGTCGATAGCGCAATTGGCTCCTATTTCCACATCGTCTTCAATAACAACATTTCCTATCTGCGCTACTTTTGAAACGCCATCAGCGCCCTCTGCAAAACGAAAGCCATCGCTGCCTAATACCACACCGGAATGAATAATGCAGTTCTTCCCGATCTTATTATCGGAATATATCTTCACCCCCGCAAAAATTATTGTATTGTCACCAACTGTAGTATTGTCGCCAATATACACCTGCGGGTAAATTTTTACATTATTTCCTATCACTGCATTTTCGCCTATATACGCAAAAGCGCCCACATATATATTTTCTCCTATTTTGGCTGATTCCTCAATAGAACATTGTTTCGATATTCCGGTTTTATTAAGTTTTACCTGGTTATACATTTCCAATAATCTGGCAAAAGCTAATTCGGGGCTGTCAACTCTGATAAGCGTGCACTTAACAGGTCGTTCAGGAATAAAATTTTTATTTACAATAACCAGCGACGCGTTAGTAGAATAAATAAAATGTGTGTATAAAGGATTTGCAAGGAAAGAAAGCGATCCCTGTTCACCTTCCTCAATCTTTGATAATTTATCGATTGTTACATTGGCATCGCCTTCAATAATTCCATTAAGCAATTTTGCTATTTGTTGCGCAGTGAATTTCATATTTTCAATTTAAGATTTATTTTATAACTATGAAATGATAAAAGTACTATAAAAATAAAAAATGATTAAATAAATCGTACAGAAATGAAAAAAGAATAATCAGAAATTTTTAATATATTTGAAGCAATAAAAATTTGTATTCTAAAACGTAAATATCATAAATTAATTAACTCAAAATATTTATTTATAAAAAATAAAAATTATGAAAATAAATGTAAAAAACAATGTATGGTGGGTAGGCAAAACTGATTGGGAATTACGCAAATTTCATGGTGATGAACTTTCAACCCATCACGGGACCACCTATAATTCATACTTATTGCTCGAAGAAAAAAAAGTTCTAATTGACACTGTCTGGTCAAAATATTCTGCGGAGTTTATTTCAAATCTTGAAAAGGAAATTGATCTAAAAAAAATTGATTATATTATTTCCTGTCATGCTGAAAATGATCACAGCGGCGCTATGCCTGCATTAATGGAAATAATTCCAGATAAACCTGTTTACTGCACCGAAAATGGCATAAAATCGCTGAAAGGGCATTACCATAAGGACTGGAACTTTGTTCCTGTAAAAACCGGCGATAAGTTGAACATTGGCAGCAAAGAACTTATTTTTATTCAGGCGCCAATGTTACATTGGCCCGACACCATGTTCTGCTATCTTACCGGCGACAACATACTTTTCAGTAACGACGCTTTCGGTCAGCATTATTGTTCGGAAAATCTTTTTAACGACCTGGTTGACCATGAAGAACTATTTAACGAGGCTATTAAATATTTTGCAAACATCCTTACTCCTTTTAGTCCTTTAGTTCTTAAGAAAATTGAAGAATTCGTTTCATTAAATTTACCTCTCGATATTATTTGCACAAGCCATGGAGTTATCTGGCGTGATAATCCCATGCAAATTATTCAGAAGTATATAGAATGGGCATCAGCTTATCAGCAGAATCAAATTACAATAATTTATGATACTATGTGGAACGGAACCCGCTTAATTGCAGAAAACATAGCAAAAGGAATACGGCTTTCCGATGAAAATATTATTGTTAAAGTTTTTAATGCATCGAATACCGACAAAAATGATCTGATCACTGAAATATTCAAATCTAAAATTGTTTTGATCGGCTCTCCTACTATCAATAAAGGCATATTATATTCTATTGGAGGGTTACTTGAATTTATAAAAGGTCTGAATTTTAAAAATAAGAAAGCATTTGCATTTGGTTGCTATGGATGGCATTCCGAAAGTGTTGATATTATTAATGCATCATTAAAAGCATCAGGGTTTGATTTATTGTCGGAAGGTATTAAAGTAAATTGGGAGCCTGATGAAAACACCCTTAAACAAGTTGTTGAGACAGGAAAAAAATTGGTAACTTTAATGCAAACTGAGTAAATCTTACATTTTTTCTAAAAAAAAAGTTATTAGTTTTTTAGTTCTTAGTTTGAGTTTTTAGTTTCTTGTTTAGTTGTTTACTCATAGAGTGGTCTGCGGACTAATCAATAAACTATAACAAATAACTAAAATAACTAAAACTAAAAAACCAACAAACCATAAACTAATAGATGTATGGTTTTATTCCTTTTTATGTACAATAAATAAATTTTAAAATGGAAACAACAATTTTCGAAAAAGCCGTCATACTTGATTTTTCAAAATTAGTGGAATACTCAGCTAATGGTATTGTAAGCAAAAGAGTACTGGAAAAAAACACAGGTAACATTACACTTTTTGCATTCGACAAAGGTCAGAAACTAAGCGAACATACAGCTCCATTTGATGCAATGGTGCAGGTTATAGAAGGTGAAGGAGAAATAGTAATTAATGGAAAGTCTTTTTTCCTGGATAATGGAAAGAGTATTATTATGCCTGCCAATATTCCTCATGCAGTGAATGCAATATCAAAATTCAAGATGCTGCTGACAATGATAAAAGAAACACTATAACGTATATTTTATACAAATAATAAGCGCCTAAAGCCTTGCCCATTATACTTACCGGACAGGGAGGTTTTGAGCGCCTTAAATGTCTAAAGTGCTTTTCCCACTCATTTTATTAACGAAAAACATCTATATTCGCATTAGATAATTTAATGTTTTCTGTTAAAATTGAATATGAATCTTTTTCTTTTTTAATTTTACGTTTTATTGATTATTCATTACTTTTTATTTTTACAGATGAAACCTGCTGGTAAAATAATCTTAATATTTTTTTTAGCATCACTTTTATTTTCCTGCCGCAAAGATATCGGCAAGGCAAACTGGGATATTTCAGTTATGTCGCCGCTAATAAATACGCAACTCGGAATTAACAACTTGCTTACGGATTCTCTTTTACAAACCAATCCCGATTCCTCTGTAAAAATTGTTTATAATACAACATTGTACAACTTCTCTGTTGATTCATTGGTTAATATTCCTGATACTATTACCCGCCAGGTATTTCATATCCCTTTTGATATTAATGCTGCGCCGGGACAACAGCTTATAAACAATACTGACAACAAAAATCTTGATCTCGGTAATGCTCAAATCACTAAGATTATTATAAAATCGGGGTACATTAACCTGAGAACTAAAAATTCATTAAAAGAGAAAACGCTTTGTAAATACCAGTTACCGGGCGCAAAATTAAACGGTGTTCCCTTTGAAATAATTGATCTTGTTCCGGCGGCTGACAATAACGGTCCTTCCACTTTTTCACGTAAAGTAAATATTTCAGGATACGCATTCGACCTTACAGGTCCTTATGGTAATAGTTTCAACATTCTCACATCTATAATTAATGCCAAAGTAGATCCGAATGGCGACACTGTACCAATAACACACTTAGACAGTCTGCAGGTTTTAGTGAGCTTTGAAGGAGTTGTTGTTGATTATGCTAAAGGATTTTTTGGCACTCAGCAGTTCCAATCGGGACAACAATATTCAGCATTCGATCTTTTTAATAAAATCACTTCGGGCAACCTTGGGCTGGAAAATATTAATCTTAAATTAACTGTCAATAACGGCTTTGGAATGGATGCCAGTTTGCTTGTACACGAAATAAAATCAGTGAATACAAAAACAAATACTACTGTTTCCCTCAACAGCTCTATTATTGGTTCCACTATAAATGTAAACAGGGCAAATGAAACATATAATCCAGCTAATCCCGTCCTGCCTTCCACACTTACGTTTAATCTGAATAATTCTAATTTTAAGCAATTGATAGAAAATTTACCCGGTCAGCTTGAATATTCATTAGACATAATGACTGATCCGCTTGGAAATGTTTCATCAGGCAATGACTTTATTTATAATAATTATGGGTTTAAAGCTGATCTTGATCTCGAAATACCTCTTTCATTTATTGCCCACGACCTTACTCTGAAAGATACTGTATCATTTAATCTTTCGAAACCCAGCGGTTATGAAATAAATAATGGAACGCTTACACTTATCGCCGATAATGGGTTTCCACTCTCTGCATCTTCACAGATATATCTTCTTAATGATAATAACAGCATAACTGATTCGCTCATTACATTTAATAATACTATTATTTCTGCACCTTTAGATATAAACAATAAAGTGGTTTCAAAGGAAAGAAGTATTATTAAAATTTTAGTTTCAGGGCAAAGGATAGAACGTTTATACAGTGCAAAGAAGATGATAGTAGTTGTAAGATTCAATACTGCGAACCAGCCACAATACATAAAAATATTCAGTAATTATTTTATGAATATTAAACTCACAGGGGATTTTGATATGACAGTAAACGAAAATTAAATTGAAGAAATCAATTGCCATATATTTATTAGCACTGTTGTATCTGCCGTCAATGGCGCAGATTGGCGATCATTATTTTAATTATGATAGTTGCAAAGCATCGGTTGAAACAAATATTGATTGCGAATTTGCTTCAAACAGTATTTCCAATAAATTTCTTGACCTGTATTTATTCAGCAATCATATTGATGAACAAAACAAACAATGGATGTTCGCCGGTTTACATTCAAGCAACAGTTTTGGCGCTGACATAAATGAAGGGATTACTTTTGTTACTTTTCCTGATACTTTTGCAGGATTCGCCAACATTGGATTATTTGTAAAATACAACAAATATTATCATGTGGATATGTCATTCACTAGAGATCTTTTTGAATTGTTTTTCGATGGCAATAAACGGTTTGCAGGAACAGCAGCCAATTTATACAATTCATCGCTCAACATAATAAACTATGATCAAATGCAATTTGGGATACTTACTACATTCGGAGATAAAAATATAAAACAAACTTTTGGTGTTGGCTTAAGCTTTAATAATGGATACAGAAATACATTTATTAAAATTAAAAACGGAAATATTTATACCGATGCAAATGCTGAATATCTTGATTTTTCAGCTAACTATGAAGTAAACCGCAGCAATTATTCAACAACAGGAGCTAATGTTTTTAAAGGCATTGGAACATCTTTAAACCTTTATTATTCTTTTGAAACTAAAAGAAAAGATATATTTGATTTTGAGATAACTGATTTTGGATTTATCAAATGGAACAAACACTCACAACAATTTTCGAAAGACACTTCACTACATTTTGAGGGAATAAATGTTCCGGACATATTAAACATAGAAGGTAATATTTTTGCTAATGCCAACCCTGACAGTATTGTAAATTTATATACGTTTTCCGACACATCACATTCTTACATTATGCCCACACCTTTTTGCATTAAGGCTTCTTATTTTTATAATTTTAATGAAAAAATCAAGATAGAATTAGAAGTTAAAAAGAAATTCTTTTCGCATTACGATCCCTTATTTATTATTAAGCCGCAATATCTTCCAAATAAAAAAAATATAATTTCATTGATTTTAAGTTATGGCGGATACAGCGGGATAAACGGTGAAAATCATAATATCAATGCAGGTATTGAATATACGCATGATTTCGGTAAAGGATTTATTATGCTGATCGGATCAAATTATTTGAATGGTTTTATATACCCGTATTCAACAACCGCAATGGGAATGTTTTTTTCCTTAAAAAAATATTTTTTATGAAAAAAAGTATCCTGGCAATTTTCTTACTATTTGTAATTTCCTTTTCATACGGGCAAACGGTTACTTCATTTTCCAAAACTTATGGACTTATAGGATATAATTACGGCAGATGCGCTTATCAAACTAACGACGGCGGATATATTATCCTTGGAAACAAAAGCGGTTTTGCCGGTAATACAGATATTTATTTAATAAAAACTGATACTGTTGGGGAAATTACCTGGGATAAAGCAATTGGCGGAACTGATGTGGAATGGGCAAACGACTTTAAGATAACTCATGATAAAGGACTAATTATTGCCGGTTATACAAATAAAATAACAGAAAATGGATATGATGTTTTATTGGTTAAAACTGATTCGTCAGGTACTGTTGAATGGTCAAAAACATTTGGCGGTACAGACTGGGACATGGGATATTCTGTTATTGAAGATAAAGATCACAACTTCGTTATCGCAGGAGAATCATTCAGTAATAGTTTAGGCGATGCTGATGTTTATGTAATAAAAACCGACTCTGTTGGAGATACGCTATGGACAAGGCATTACGGAGGTACGGGCTCTGATATCGGGTATTCAATTGACACAACATATTTTTCAGATTACCTTGTTGCCGGAGTTACCAGGAAAATAAGCGATACCACTTATGATGCATATCTCCTGAAAATTCGAAAAAACGGAGATACTATATGGACAAAAAAATACAATGGTATTCTTGACAATAAATTTTATTGTGCACGGCAAATTGATAATACAAGTTATATAGTATGTGGTACTACAAAAAATTATGGTGCCCTTAATTACGACCAATGGATTTTAAAAATGGATACTTTGGGTAATCAAGTTTGGATGCGTGTATTTATTAATGCCGGAAACGAAGAGCTTTTTGATATTAAACAAAATTGGGAGCATAAGTTGATAACGACTGGATATACTACAACATGGGGTGCAGGGTTAGGTGATGCAACCGCAACTATTTATTCTAATGACGGCTGGTTTGATATAGGTAAAAACTTTGGAGGGACAAAATATGATGTAACTTATTCAATAAATCCCACAAAAGACAGTGGATACATTTGCACAGGAACTACCCAAAGCTTTGGTTTAGGAATTTCGAATATTTATTTTATAAAAACTGACAAATTCCTTTCTGCTCCTTTAACTCCAATTCATGAAACAGGAGTTGTAGAAATTAAACATGAACAAAATTTTTCATGTAATATCTTTCCTAATCCAACAACTGGTTTTCTTACTATAAATATAACTAACGATATAAATAGAAGCATATACTTGAAAGTAATCAACATTTTAGGTATGGAGTTAATTTCAGAAAGTTTTAAAACAAATACTTCATTTTGCAATAAGACTATTAGCCTTTCCGACTTCCCTGATGGTGTTTACTTTATTCAAATCTCTAATGATAAATTTTCCTCTTGTGTAAAAATCATTAAACAAACTTCTCAATACAAGTAAAGTTAATCTCATAAAATATGATAAATGCAATTAAAGCAAATCTATTTTTTATAATCCTTATTTTATTACTTGTTTTATTTATTATCATTAAGATTCCATATTTGGATCTACCTTATTATTGGGATGAAGCATGGGTCTATGCTCCTGCATTGCGCTTTATGGAAGCCCATCATTTAAGCCTGATGCCTGATGCATTACCTGTAAGTTATTCACGCGGACATCCATTGCTTTTCCATTTTTTAGGTGCAACATGGTTGAGAATTTTTGGAACATCGTTATTATCGAGTCATTTATTTGCACTTAGTATTTCAATAGCATTATTATTTATGGTATATTATTTTTGCAGAAAAATATTTTCACAAAAAGTTGGATTACTTGCTTGTTTTTTAATTCTGTTTCAACCTATTTTTCAAGCACAGTCGGTGTTTGTGCTTCCTGAAATTATGCTTTCCTTATTTTTATTGATGACTATTTTTTATTTTTTAAAAGAAAAATGGATCGGCTATATTATTACAGGAACATGCGCGTTACTTATAAAAGAAACAGCTATTGTAATAGTTGTTACTGCTCTGTTTTGGTTCTTAATAAATTCGTTATTCATAAAAAAAGAAAAAATAAGTCCATCCAAATTTATTTTAAAATCGGTTGTTCTGCTTATCCCTATATTGTTTTTTTGCTTATTTCTTATCCTGCAAAAAAAAATAAATGGATGGTATTTTTTTCCTGAACATCTCCAATCGGTTAACTCAGATATATTCGTAGTTTTTAAAAATTTCATAAAGCGGGCTATTAATATTTTGATTAATGAAGGAAGAATAATGCTTTTTATTGCAATGCTTATTTCATTATATTTTTACATCTCTAAAAAAAAATATTGTAAAAATTCTGCAAACACACCCATAATCTTTCTTGTAATTTTCTCTATATTTTATTTATTTATTT
>CAINEZ010000453.1 GCA_903847905.1 uncultured Bacteroidota bacterium | reverse complement strand
TGAGCACATACAAAGTTGACCGTGTAAGATCTACCCAGAAATTACCAATTTTATCAGTGGTTTTCCTTGAAATACCTCTTACAAGCGCTATTAAAACTGCAACTCCGGTTGCAGCACTTACAAAATTCTGAACGGCAAGCCCTATCATTTGCACGAAATAACTTAGTGTAGTTTCCCCAGCATATCCCTGCCAGTTAGTATTGGTTACAAAACTAGATGCTGTATTAAAAGCCGAATGCCAAGATACATTAGGAAGATGAGCAGGATTCATTGGTAAATGCGCCTGAAGGATCTGGAGCAGAAACACAAAAACAAATCCAATCAAATTAAACATCAGCAAACCGAAAGTGTACGATTTCCAGTTTGTTTCTTCATCAGGTTTTACACCTATAAATTTATACGTCAGTTTTTCGAGCCAACCGAAAACGGGTGACATAATATGCTTTTTTCCTGTAAATACCTTGAACATGAAATTGCCCAAAATAGGCGTCAAGCCTATTAGTAAGGCAAAGAAAAACAGCAATTGTAATACATCTTGTGTTGTCATTTTATTCTATTTTTATTTGTAAAGTTATTAATTTTTCAGCATAGTTATTTTGCTGTTTGTCTGTCAAAAAGAAACGGCTAAGGATGTCGTTAAAAAATAATTTTGGCTGGCAGCCTTATTGTCTAATGCAAATATCTCGTCTTTGCTGCTAAGACCCCTTCCTTCTATTCGCAACATTATATTATCCCTGATTATATAATCTAAGTTTAAGGAATAACCTAAAGTCTGAAATCCATCGGAAGTGCCTGTTGGAATAATAATTCCATTATTGTCATAATAATATTCCCCGCGTATTGCAATTGCCAGTTTATCGAAAAACAAATAACGAAGGATAATTACAGGGCTATAAAGTTGATTGTATTTACTGCTTCCCTTGCTTTTTTGTTCCATGCAATAATCAAAACCAAGCGTGAGCCTCAGTTTAGCTGTTGGATTAAACAGTGCATATAAATTATGGTAATAACGCATTTGCCGGGAGGTATCCGGTTTATCATTTCCAATAAATGTGCTGTAATTCAACGAGAATTTTCCACTTGGCGTAAAAGTAATTTGTGTTCCAAAGGCGGGTGTGTTGTTGCCATCAGGGCGCATAATTCGTTGCCATCCGTTTAAATAGAGTGCAGATAAAAACCATTTGCTGTTGTCGGAAGTATATCCGATTTTTACTCCGCTTTCATAACTGGGTGTGTTATCACCTATGATGCAACGCGTAAGTGCATCACACGTTTTCCCCATCGGACTTTCAAATCCGATATGAGAAGGAAACACACCTGCATCTATCCATAAATTCTTTTTCCTACTTAATTTTACACCTATATTTGCCTGCCATAAATTTCTGAGCAAGGGTTGTTCTGCACTTTGATTATATTGAGCCCAGGTTCCTGCCATTAATCCGAAATTTGCCCGGATAACCTTTGAGGTATAATTTGCATTGATAAACCCCAGATTCAGGTTCACCTCATTCGACCTGTTGAAATTGTAAAAGAAAGACGGGCGTGTATGATTACCCGGATTACTAAAATCATAGCTGTAATACGCTTCAGCGTAACCCGAAAATGTAAGCGGTGATTTGTTGTCAGTTGTTTGAGCAAATGAAATCGTTGTTATGAGCGAAAGCATTGCAATAAAAATTTTTCTCATTGTTTTTTAATTTTCAAATGTCTAAGTCAATAATTGTTTTTGTACTCATTTTTATTTATGGTTGTTATCCTTATCATCGTCAAGATACTTGTCTGTATTAAAATTTTTACAATCAAATACCACATACCTTATATTATATAATACCTTCGAAAAAATTTCAATACCAAACCAAAGGTTCTCATCGGATTTTATGATTTTAAAATTTCTCCGGTTTGATTAGGGAATACAAAAGATATCCAAAGATCAGTACTGCTATAATCGCCCCAATGACGTAACTTGCAGTAAGATTATTTGCCAATGGCTCAATAGTCGTTAATATAATTGTCGTTTTCATATCAGATAATTTTTAGAAGTTGCAAAATTACTATGAAGTTTATAAGTGTTTTATAAAAATAACCTGTAATACATAAAGATTTTGTAAAAACAGGAAGCAAACAATTTCGGCTGTAAGAAGTCCTATGGTCGTCTGTACTATATTCCCATTGTTTTATTTTATTAAAAAGTATTCTATTTTTATTATCACAATATAAACGAGGCTTGCAATAAATAATAAGGATGCAACAATCACTATCCCTATAATAATATTTTCTTTCAATCTTTTTTGCATGGATAAGAAGGATTTTGCAATAGAATGGTTATCTGAACATGGTCAAAGTCAATAATCATTTTCATATTTATTTTATTTTATTGTTGTCATTTTGATCTCCTTTAAAATATT
>CAINEZ010000452.1 GCA_903847905.1 uncultured Bacteroidota bacterium | reverse complement strand
AACACCCAAAGTTATAAATCATTCCTTTATTATCAAGGGTTTTGGAGGGTGTTGCAAAAAAGTGCGGAAAACAGGAAATGGGTTGACGGCACTTTGATTGACACTGTTTGGAAAATTGCCTGATTGAAGCTTGCTTCAAAAGCTATTTCATATTATTCTGAAAGTCTGTTATTATCTTGATTTCCCGAACCATTTCTTTTTATTATTGTTTCCTGCCGAATTTGAACCAGTTGCAGTTCGGTGTGGACGATTGGAATTATTTCTTTGTTGTTTCGGCGTTTTCACAGGATTATGATCTATCAAGGGAAAAGGATGATCTTCGATTACAAGAATTTTTTTTCCGATAAGTTTTTCAATATCGCGCAAATAGGCTTTTTCTTCAGCATCACAAAATGAATACGCATTGCCTTTTGCACCTGCTCTGCCCGTACGACCAATACGGTGAACATAAGTTTCGGCAATGTTTGAAAGTTCGAAATTGATTACAAATTCCATGTTTTCCACGTCAATGCCCCGCGCTGCAATATCTGTCGCTACCAACACCCTTGTAGTTTGAGCTTTAAAATTTGCCAAAGCTCGCTGACGGGCATTCTGGGCTTTATTGCCATGTATAGCTTCTGCGCTAATCTTATTTTTTGTCAGTATTTTTACTACTTTGTCGGCGCCATGTTTTGTACGGGTGAATACCAATGCGGTTTTAATATTTTTATCTTTTAACACTTCAATCAGTAAATCATTTTTATTTCCTTTATCAACGAAATATACAAATTGTTTTACGATATCCACCGTAGAAGCGGAAGGAGTAACCTCAACTTTGTAAGGTTGATATAAAATAGTGCTCGACAGCTTTATAATTTCTGGAGGCATAGTTGCCGAGAAAAAAAGAGATTGACGTTTGCGTGGTAATGCAGCTATTATTTTTTTTACATCATGAATAAAACCCATATCCAGCATACGATCGGCTTCATCTAATACAAAAATTTCGATATTCCGCAATGAAATAAATCCCTGATTCATTAAATCGAGCAGCCTGCCGGGGGTCGCTACCAGGATATCTACACCTTTCTGCAATGTTGCAGTTTGCGGATTTTGATTTACGCCGCCAAAAACTACTACGCTGGTTAATCCGGTAAACCTGCCATACGCCTGAAAGCTTTCATTTATCTGGATGGCGAGTTCGCGGGTAGGTGTAACTATCAAACTTCTGATTTTTCTTTTATTATCATAAGTCCTTGAAGCATGTAATAACTGGAGAATAGGAATTGCAAATGCTGCGGTTTTTCCCGTACCTGTTTGAGCACAACCCAGCAAATCTGTTCCGCGCAACACTATAGGAATGGCTTCTTTTTGAATGGGTGTTGGTATTTTATAACCTTCTTGCAGTAATGACTTAAGAATAGGTTCAATGATGTTTAATGACTGAAATGGCATAATTTAATGAAGTAGAATTTTTTATTGAACCAAAAACCTTTCTATGGTAGGAGGGAAGTGTTCGTAAGTAAATTTTTTGTAAAGATACGGTTTTAATTCGATTTATTGATATTTGTGTTTCCTGAAAACTTTATGAGTGATGGCTTCCAATATTATTTTTTTAAATTT
>CAINEZ010000451.1 GCA_903847905.1 uncultured Bacteroidota bacterium | reverse complement strand
TACCATTAAAAGTAAGAGACCAGACAAAAATTTGACATTTGATCCTTCCTTTGCTCACATCATAAAATTTAAAAGCGGAAATGAAGAAACTGTCAGGATTATTTCTCACTCTCACGACGGGCTTTACTATCAATTAATTTCTGAACCGAAAAAAACAAAATTTGTCATGATGGCGCAAGTTGATACAATCCTGACTGACACTATGCATTCATTTAAACAGGGAAAAGAAATTACTAAAAAAGAAGCGAAATTACCCGAAATGAAAGGTTTAAAATACTCTTTGATAGGTTTTGTTCCAGTTATTGGTATTGCTGCCGCTATAATAGGTATAATATTGGGAGCAAGAAATCTTCACAGAATAAGAAAAAACCTGGCAAGTATTAAAGGGAAAAAGATTGCTATATCCAGTGTAATAATTGGGGTTGTAGCATTAATTTTTAACGTTATCATTACAATTGCTTTATTTTCCGCTGTAGCCGCAGCAATTGCATCCTCTATTTCAGGATGTAAATCGGGTATTCATTTTTAACTTCGGTGGTAAACAACATCCTGCGTGGCCACTCTAATTGTAAAGACGGGTTTCAAACCCGTCTTAACTAAAGTCTCAGTGATCGAAATCCTGCATGTCCACTCTAATTGTAAAGACGGGTTTCAAACCCGTCTTTACTAAAGTCTTAGTAATCGAAATCATACGTGGCCACTCTAACAAACAGAAATAACAAATGGAAAGAGAAACATTATATTCCATCTCAAGTTCAAGGCCGCCTGATAAAAATTTTCTTCTTCAACATGGTTGATGGGTTTATATGTTGATGTATTTAAACCCATAAACCTGTCAACCATTTGTTTATGACCGGTGAAAGTATATGAAGCACTTTTTGAACTTTTCTGTTTTTTCGGAAAGTTATACCCGAAAAGTTTAATTTTAAAAAAAATCTGCCTGATTCAAAAAAATCCCTTAATTTCGCATAGTTCATTCATAAGAACACAAAAAAAATATTTCTATCACATTTACGGACAAATTTTCAAACGACTTTATGAAAGCACTTACCAAAATCCAGTCAGGCGTTGCAATGGTTGCCCTTTTTCTGGTCATCGCCGCCTCAAGTTGCAACAATGCATCAAATAATGATCAAAAGGCAAATGCCGCTTCAGCCGACACCATCAAAAAGGAGGTTGCACTGAGTCCCGAATCACAAAACCTTCTTTACTCCTTTCCTACTCCGTTCGAGGTAACCTTGATGCTTGAAAAAGCCAAAGCCGGTTTCATTTTCGACATTACCAACCCACCGGCAAATGTTGGTAAATATACTACGGAAATGAGCAAATCGCTTAACCTAGGGGTTTATAGCGCCGACCTTAGTTATTCTGCAACTTATAACCGCACTGACGAAACCAATAAATTTCTGGCTTGTACCAATAAATTGGCCGACGAATTGGGCATCGCAGGAGTTTATGACCAATCGCTGATTGATAAAGTGAAAAAATTCAACAATAACAAAGATTCTCTGATAGGCCTGATTAATAAAATTTTTAGTCAGACCAGCAACTTCCTGTCATCAAATAACCGTACAAAAGTTGCGGTACTCATTGCTTCCGGCGGTTTTGCCGAAGGACTTTACCTGGCTGCTTCACTTGGCGAAGTCGCTAAGGATAACACCAAAATCATGGCCGTAATCGCAGCCCAGAAAGACAATTATCAGAAACTGTTAACCATTCTC
>CAINEZ010000450.1 GCA_903847905.1 uncultured Bacteroidota bacterium | reverse complement strand
TATCACCATCAACTTTTAAATTCTTTTTATTTTTACTCAACTTATCTTCGTTAAGCTTCGTTGATTTTGTTTCTTTTTGTTTTTTTGTTTTTTTCATAACTATTAAATTTAAAATTAATTTTTCAAAAATAAAATAATTTTTTTTTTCAAAAAAACATTTCGTCGAAAATAATTGCACAGTTTTAGCACATGGATGGTAGGTTTGGGTTCATATCTGGTAAATTTTCTTTAAGACGATTCCTAATTCCCTCAACAAAATACATATCTATTTCGCCTTTATTTTTTGCCTGAATTTTTCCACGATATGTGCATAAGAAATTATCCTTTACAAGTTCGTATGTAGCGCCCGAGATATTTACTTTCCCCACTTCTCCTGATGATTCCATGCGTGATGCAATATTCACAGTGTCGCCCCAGATGTCATAAGCGAATTTCTTTAAGCCCACAATACCTGCAACAATAGGACCTGTATGAACACCAATGCGTAGTTCGAAATAAGGCTCATTCTTTTTTATTCTCTCTTCTTTGTATTCTTCCATGAACTGCTGTATCTCTAACCCGCATTTAACTACATCTATAGGGTTTGTGGTATTAGGCACAGGAATACCTCCGGCGCACATGTATGAATCGCCTATAGTTTTTATTTTTTCAACATTGTATTTGCCCATTAGCTGGTCGAATGCCCTGAAACAAAGATCAAGCTCTGCTACAAGCTTTTCAACTGAAAGCTTTTCGGCAATTTCAGTGAAACCTTTAAAATCGGTGAATAACACAGATACTATATCATAAGGCCTTGCATCGTAACGACCATACTTTTTTAATTCTTCAGCTGTTTCGGAAGGCAATATATTTAAAAGTAATTCATCGGATTTTGCTTTTTCGGTAGCGATGATCCTGTTATCGCGTTTTTTCCGTTGCAGGTTCCAAAGTATTAAAAATGCAAGTAATGCAACAAGTACAAAGCCGCCAATAAAAGCAAATTTTATTGTTTTCTGATGTTTTATTACTATTTCATTTTTTGCTAGCTGAACTTCTTTGATCTCTATCTCTTTTTGTTTTTTCTCGTTCTGGTATATAGCTTCCATTTGTGCAAGTTGCTTGTTTTTCTCCTGGTTGAAAATATCTTCATCTACCAGTTTGTATAACTCATGATTTTTCAGTGCATCTTTATAGTCTTCCAAAGCCTTGTATGAATCTGTTAAAGTTTCATACGCATCTTCTTCTAAAATTAATGTTCCTATTTTTTTGGCATAGTTTAATCCATTTGTTGAATAAGTTATAGCTTCTTTATAATTTCCAATTTTATAATAGACCTTTCCAATATTAATTAAACATATTGATATTTGACTTTCATCACGGAACCCTTCACTTATTTTTAAAGATTTCTGATAATATTCAAAGGCTTTGTAATATATATTTTGGTCAAAATAAACGTTCCCCATATTATTGAAACAGGTTGCCACTTTTTTCTTATCCCCGAGTTCTTCAAAGATTTTTAACGACTTCAAATAATATTCAAAAGCCTTGTCAAACTTGTATGCTGCAAGTTTCTTAGTAGAAGCAGTTGTAGCCTGATCCGCATAAATATTTCCGATATTAAGGGCTCCATTGGCCATTCCTTGTTTATCTTTAAGTTCTTCACTTATTTTTATAGATTTCTGGTAGTATTCCAATGCCTGAGAGTAATTGCCTTGTATTCGATGAACTTCACCAATATTGAGGTAACAATTAGACATTCCTTTTTTATCTCCAAGTTCTTCTTTTATTTTTAATGACTTTTGATAGCATTCAATTGCCTTTGGGTAATTGCCCTGATCAACATAAACACCTCCTATATTATTATAACAGGCTGACATTCCTTTTTTATCTCCGAGTTCATCATTTATTTGTAAAGACTTCTGATGGTATTCCAATGCATGGGGGTAATTACCCTGATATTGATAAACCACCCCGATATTATTGCAACATCCAGCTATTCCTTTTTTAAAATTTGCTTTTATTGCAAGCTTTAATCCGAGGTTTCCAAAATACAAAGCAGTATCGGGATTTGAGGAATTGAATTCCCAACATAAATTTGCATAAGCATCTGCTTTAGTAGTATCGTGTTTTGATTTTTTTAAAACATTGAAGAGGCTGTCAATTATCCTCTGGTTTTGAGCAGGCAAACTAAATGCTATGGTTAAAATAAAAAAAATAAACAATAGTTGGAATTTACTATTTGCTTTGAGTTTATTAGTTTTCAATATCATATTATTTAGCTTAAGGGTTTAACAGAGTATCGGTATCTCTTTGAGTTATTTACCAATTCGGTGTTCTCTTTTCCAGGAATGCTTTCATTCCTTCTTCGCCTTCATTTCCTTTGCCGAACAAAGAACCAAATTCCTGATCTTCCAGTTCGCATCCTTCAATAAAACTCAGATGGCGGGAAGCGCGTGTAACTTTTTTTACTTTTTTAACTGCATAAGGTCCTTTTGCCACAATAAGTTTTGCCAACCGCAAAGCTTCATCCATTAATTGTTCAGGCTCTACAACTTTTTGCACCAGTCCTATCCGAAGGGCATCAGCAGCAGTAATCATTTCTGCTGTTATCAACATATAAAGTGCATCAGCCATACCTACCAGGCGGGGGAGTCGCTGTGTGGCGCCATAGCCGGGGATAAGACCAAGATTTACTTCCGGTTGTCCAAATTTCGCTTTAGTGCTGGCAATGCGAAAATCACAGCCTAAAGCAAGTTCAAGTCCTCCGCCTAATGCAAAACCATTAATTGCAGCTATAACCGGAATTTCCATCAATTCTAAACTGTGGAATGTGTTTTGCCCCAGGCGTGAAAACTCCGATCCTTCTTTTTTATTTTTATTCACCATTTCTGCAATATCAGCTCCTGCAACAAAGGCTTTGCCCTCTCCGGTAATAATCATAACCTTTACATCAGGGTTATTCTTAATATTTGCTACCATATCGTCCATTTCTAAAAAGAAACGGGTATTTAGTGCATTAAGCGCTTGGGGACGGCTGATAGTAACAATAGCTATTCCGTTCTGGATCTCAAGTTTTAAAATTTCATAATTCATATAATATTAATTTAAATGGTTATAATAATAATAATGATTTTCGGAATTATAGTAAATATTTCTTCTACTGTTATAAAGAAACGAATTAGTTAAATGAGAATTTTTAATCTTTCACAAATTTTTTTAAAGCAATTCCCTTTTCCGTTTTCATTTCCACAGCATATATCCCGCTTGGAAATGAAGAAACATCAATATTAATTTTTGTCTGCAACATCGGTTGTTGTATTAGCAATTGTCCAAGAATGCTGTAAACAGAAATTGTTTGATTTTTAGTAATAATAGAATATTCTATAATAATTTTATCATTTGCGGGATTCGGGAATACTGTAATTTCATCACTTGTTATAAATTCTTCAATTCCCACATTATAAGAAATAATATTTGATGTATCCGAGCTACAGCCGTTTAAGGTTACTATATCATAATAATTTCCATCAGCAGAAATAACATATACTTGATTTGTAGCACCCGGTAATAAGGTATTATTCTTATACCATTGGTTTCCATTTGATGCATTTGAAGTTAATGTGCTACCATTATTTGTTATGACAGGTGTTGGCGGTATTTGATATACAGTAACAGGCAATGTTGAAACTATTCCATATCCGCAACTATTTTGACCTTCTACAGTAATATTACCTGAAACAGCAGTATATCCATAATTAACGAAAATGCTGTTTGTTGAACTGGTACCTGTAGTACCCGCAGGTAATGTCCATACATAAGAAGAAGCATCTGAAATTACAGGCACAATGTAATTAATTGAGTCTTGTCCAGGGCAAACTATTACAGAGCCTGAAATTGTATTGGCTGCTGAAGGGAAAGGATTTATCGTAACAATTACATTATTTGTTGCCGAACAACCATTTGAGTCTGTAACCGTGACGTTGTAAGTATTGGTTGCCGTTGGAGAAAACGGAACTCCCTGTGTAACTCCATTAGTCCACTGATAATTTACACCTCCTGTTGCTATTAAAATTACACTTATTCCTGTACATACTGTCTGATTATTTCCTGCATCTGCGGTTGGCAAAGGGTTAATACTTACAGTAACAGTATCTGTTGCCGAACAGTTATTACTGTTGGTTACCTGAACAAAATAAGAACCTGTAGTATCAGCAGAAATGCTTTGAGTTGTGTCTCCTGTATTCCACAGGTAGGTATTACCATCGGAAGCAGTCAAAAGTACTGAAGAACCTGAACATACAGAAGTATCATTTCCAAGATTGACAACAACGCCTTGTTTAACTGTAATATTTAATGTAATAGTATCACTGAACCCCGTTGTATTATCAATAGCTATCAGAGTAACAGGATGAATTCCGTATGAATTAAAAAAATGAACAGGTGCAGATATATTATTTGTTGTGCTGTCATCGAAGATCCAATGGTAAGAATCGGCATCTTTGCTCAAGTTCGTAAAAGTAATTTGTCCCGAATCACATAAAGTCCACTTATCAGGCAAGAAATCAGCAACAACTTTTGATTTATAAAATGCATCTGTTGTTACACTGCTCCAGTTTTGCAAAGTGTCCTCAAACTGAAAATGTATTGTGTGATTTCCTTTAAGCAGATTTGATAAGTCTAAAGGATTATTTAAAAGATAGGGGCTAACAGGCGTTGGCAACTGAACATTAGTTATAGCTGAATCGGCAGCATCAAACCAATAACGATAAGCTGTTATGAAATTTGGTATGGATACACCTTCTCCTGTTTTGTAAAAAAAGTTACTAAGAGCGGAACTCCATGTATTGCCATTATCCCTGAATCTTATATGGAAAATATGCAATCCTTTCGTAAGTGCTTGGGCATTAATATTACCTAATAATTGATAATTCGATTGCGGAATAATGTATTGATATATTTTGCCTGCATAATCATTATCGAACCAATACTCATAGGCTATTATTTCATTGGTTAATGCCGATGATGATGGGAGTTTCTGAAAAAACCGGCTTAGTGTAGTGGAGTATGTAGAATAAATCGAGTCATTCTGATTAAAACGAATATTAAAAATATGTAAACCGGGATTAAGGCTGGTTGTAGGAATATCGGCACTTAGATTTAGCTTAGAAACAGGTGTTATAGGAACACTCGTTTTTCCTGCATAATTATTGTCGAACCAATATTCGTAGCTATTAATTTTATATTGTCCGAAGCTTTGCAAAAAAAAGAACAACATAAAAAATACCAAAAAATTAGTTATTATTTTGTTTTTCATTTTCATAATTCTTTACTTTTTTATTTATCCTGGGCTGCCACCTTAATGCTGATGTTCAGGTTTCCCTGTGAATTTGTATTTGCAGGAATGGTTTTAGCTTGAATATGCGGGTTGAAAGGAATATTACCGTCTTTTGCAGGAGAAGGAGTTCCATAAATTCCAACATCTGTTAAATCTGCCCCTGCGAATTTTCCAACACAGGTCGGGCGCAAATGATAGTTGTGCGCAAAATTATAAACGTCGCCAGATTGATTTATAAATATACTATCCCGAGGAACACTATAATAATTTGATTGATTAAAACTACCATTACCAGCAGTTGCTCCTGCATTCGATGCACAAGTAAATAAATTATTAGCAACAGTAAGTGTGCCAATATTATCGTATATACGCGACCCGTTTAGCATGATAATATTATTGAGTAAATTGACAGAATGAATGTCCTCAAAAAGCCACTCAAGCACATCTTCACCCCATAGAAAAATATTATTTGTAACCATAGCATTTCCGCTAAATTTATTTAAAGTACGCACTATAATGCACTTGCTTATTTCAACATTTTGTGCATAACCGCCATAAATATATGCCATAATAATATCTTCAGATATCAGGATGTTTGTAGAAGCTGTGGGAGTTACTCCATCAAATGAAAGTAATAAGCTTCCCCCGATATAGCATCGTTTTATTGAATATAAATTTACTGCCTGATTTGCTGCTGTAGTACCAAAATATACATTAGCGTTAATAAGAACTCCTTCTATTGAGCCACTATCGGCACCACTGGTAATATACAGGTTTCCTTCAAGTATGGTAGCGCCTGTGGTCACGGAGGAATCTAAGTTACAACCCGCCCCGATTATATGCAGGCATTTATTGATTATTAATCCGGTTCCAATAGCATACGATGTTCCGGGAAGATAAATGTTGTCGCCGCTTGATGCATGCGCCATAGCAATATCAAGATTCTGGTAAAAAGTTGAAACACCTGAATGTTCAACAGTAATTACATTTTGTGCGCTTGCACCGGAAAATACCATACAAGCAACAAAAATTACAATGGCAAAGAATAATTTTTTCATAAGTTTTTGATTTTTGAGAATTAATTTAGTACTCATTTATAGGTGTTATATTTATTTTCATTAGTGTCCGACTAAATTTTAAAACAATTTAAATTGATAAACTGGAACGGCTTCAACAACTCTCCATGCAAAAATAGGTTTTTTAAGGAACTCTATCAAATCAACATAACTCATCAAATGTAAACGGATAATAGTT
>CAINEZ010000449.1 GCA_903847905.1 uncultured Bacteroidota bacterium | reverse complement strand
CTTTTTTAAGAATAATATATTTTCCGATTAAATCGGTATTTACATAAAACGGAAAGCTGATGCCGTAATAAGTAAGCATTTAATTAAATATATATTTTCATGAAAACATTAAAAGAATTCACAAATGAAAATTTAAATGTAAAAGAATTATTAACTACTGAAGAGTTATCTGGTGTTATAGGTGGTAGTATTTGCTGGGGTGGAAATTGTACAGGGGGACAATGCACAGGAGGCTCATGCACAGCGGGATCTTGTACTTTGGGCAAAGGTACTTGTAGCAGTTCAGCGCCGTACGATGTTATCACATTTGGCATGAATTGCTCGATATGATGATTGTGAGATTATATCATTCGCGGCATTATCCTGAAAATTACAAGGGATAAATAATTTCCGTACCAAATTAATATTATCGATAAAATTGACAATCCCATTTATTTTTTTATGGGATTGTTAATTTAGCTACTTTTTTTAGAATAATATATTTTATGATTAATTAATGACTATATTAAAGCCAATTTATAAAAGTCAGATAATATTTAATTTTTAAATTTTTTATGATATTTGAATTTGATTATTTACCATACGTCGAATGACGGATTTAGTGCAACAGATGATTTTATCTACCGAAGTTGATGATGCAGGTGTGGTTAATTTACTTCCTTTAACTTGGTTTTAACGGCGTATAGCATTATAGTAGCTAACTCCCGGCGTGTCGAACCACAAAAATTATAGTGGCAAAGGGGTTTGGAATAGTGAGTTCAAGCTTTAGTATTATGCTATACTATATAAAATAACAATGAGTGCAAAAGAAGGATTAATATTGAAAACGTAATCTGCAATATAAAAAGTTCTACTTTTGAATACCTTTAAAAAAGGTTGGTAATAATTAAATGACTAATGAAAATAATTTTATAAAGATTAAATATATATATATGAAAGTAATTAAAAAAACAATTTTTATATTAGCCTTACTACTTTTTATTTTTAATGGTTCAAAATCATTCGCTCAGAAAGCTTCTGATGATAATAAGCCCAAAACCCTGACAGAGTTAAAAAACTCAATTCAAAAAATATTAAGAGAAACAAAAACACCAGGCGCAGGAGTAGCCTTAGTATCAGGAGATGAAACCATTTGGCTTGGTGGGATTGGTAAAGCAGATATTGAAAACAATATCGATGTAAATGAAAATACAATATTTCGACTTGGGTCAATTTCGAAGACTTTTGTAGCATTGGCAATCTTAAAATTGCAAGAAGAAGGGCGATTAAATCTTAAAGATAAAATAAAAGACATCATTCCGGAAATCAAATTTAACAATAATTGGGAAGATAAATATCCAATCAGAATTGAAAATTTACTTGAACACACTTCAGGCTGGAAATATTGGAGTATGGCAGAACTTGGCAGTGATGATCCAAAACCAAAAACACTAAAAGAAACGCTTGATTTTTATCCTAAAACCAGAACATCCTTATTTGTTCCAGGAACAAGGATAATGGAAAGTAATGTGGGGATTGCTGTTGCAGCTTATATTGTTGAAAAAGTGTCAGGGATCACCTTTGAAAATTTTATGGACATAAATTTTTTCAAACCTATGGGAATTGAAACAATGTCCTTTCTTCAAACGGAACAATACAAAAAATTTGGAGCTACTTTGTATGAAAATAACATTAAATTAAATTACTTCAATATTCTTTATCGTCCTGCAACAGCTCTCAATAGTTCGCCAGCTGATATGGCGAAATTCCTTAAATTTTTTATTAATAGAGGCAAAATAAACAATATTCAATTGCTTACCGATTCATCTTTATGTAGAATGGAAAGAGCCGGTAGTCTTCAAAAAAATATATCGAAATTTGAGTTTTATAGCGGTAATGGTTTATCCAATGAATCTTCCTCATTTAATGGGTTTATGTATCATGGTTTTTCTGGAAGCCTTCCTGGTGGCAATGCCGATTTTGGCTACAATACAGAAAATAATTTGGGCTATGCGGTTATGATTAATGGAGGAGATGAAGAACCGTTGTATAAAATTGTCGATTTAATAAAATACTATCAAACAAAAGATTTAAAACAAAAGTCGGTTGAAATTTACACTAAAAAGTATAAAATTGATATAGATCCATCTGGATATTACACCTGTATTATTCCTAAATTAGATCCAATCAAAGCATTAGAACTTATTAAGAATATTCATAAAGTTTGGATAAAAAACGACACCTTATATATCAAAAGACTTATGGATGGTAATTCGTTAACGAAATTTGTTTCAGCTGGCAATAATGAATTTAGATCAGTTGAAACAAAACAAATAGCATTTGTTCTGATAAATGATCCACTAGAAGGATATACAATTGGCTGTAATTTAAAAAAGATTTCACCATTGTGGGCTTACATTCTTCTTTCTATATTTTATTTATTTTTTATAGTATTTTTTAGTTCAATTGTTTTTGGACTTCTATCTGTATTTGTCTATTTATTTGGGAAAAAGAAAAGTAAAATTGCTTTGTTAATTAGCT
>CAINEZ010000448.1 GCA_903847905.1 uncultured Bacteroidota bacterium | reverse complement strand
ATTTATATGGTGTTTCGCTTTTCATAAAGCACTTACTTTATAGGTAGCAACTTAAATTTATTAAAAAAAAATGTAATTTTACCAGGGAAAATAAATAAATGTTTAATTTAAAAATTATTATGAAAAAAATCAGTTTACTTTTAGCATTAATGCTGCTTACCTCAATAAGTTTGGTGAATGCACAGCAAACCACCAATTATATTCCAAAGTTTAATATTATTGGTGAACCACCGCTTATTAATAGCGTTATTTACCAAGATGCTTTAAATAATATAGGGTTTAACACAATAACACCATACTTCAACCTTGATATTTTAGGAAATATAAGAATACAAGGCGCTAATAAGTTGTATTTCGGCGGTATCGGAGCGACAGATAACGACGTGAATCTTTATCGTAGCGCAGCAAATGTGTTAAAAACCGATTATAATTTTTTAGTTGCAGGTACTTTAACCACATCCTATATAAAAATCCCGACAAATGCGGGATTAAATAAAATATTAGTTTCCGATGCCAATGGTAACGGAACCTGGCAAAGTGGAATAACAGGTCCCACGGGAGCGACAGGAGCAACAGGCATTCAGGGAATACAGGGAATAGCAGGAATAACAGGACCACAGGGATTAGTAGGATTAACAGGAGCTGGAATACAATACTGGGATAGAAATTCAGTTAATGGATATATTTACCCGACAACACTTACCGATAAAGTTGGCATAGGAACTGCGACTCCTGGTGCAAAGCTGGATGTAGGCGGAGTGGTATTTCAACCCCAACCCCAACCATTATTTAGAATAACGGAAAACTCAGGAGCGATGCTATATCCACCTCCTCCATCGGCAAATATTTTTGAAATACGAAAAAACACAGGAGGAATTAGTATGCCCGGAAACCAAGTTGTATATTCTTATCCGCTTGTTGTAACAAGTCATGGCAATGTTGGTATTGGGACGACAAGCCCTAATAATAAACTTGATGTTTCGGGTTCAGTAGTAATTGGCACATCTTATGCAGGAACTAATATAGCGCCCTCAAGTGGATTATTGGTTCAGGGAAATGTTGGTATTGGAACAACAACACCAACGGCAATTTTGCATACTGTTGCTTCGGGAGTTCAAACAGCTAGCTATTCCGGTAATAAATTAACAAATATCGCAACATCATCAACTGCTAATATAACTAAAGCAGGTTTAGAAATTACTTCTACTGGTACATGGAGTGGAACTAACGCTTCGAACATTGGATTATATGTTTCTTCTGTAACCAATGGTACTACAATTAATAAAAATAATTATGATGCTATTTTTAACGGGGGAGGCAATGTAGGCATTGCTAATCTTTATCCTTATGCAAAATTGGACATATGTGGCGGCGGAGGTCAAAAAGCTCCAGCCATTATAGTAAGGACCTCATCACCCAATGCCATTCAAACGCAAATAACAAGCGATGTTAATTTTTTAGTGTATGAAAATGGCTATGTGTATGCAAGGGATATTCATGTTAAGCTAGGTACTTTCCCCGATTTTGTTTTTGAAAAGAAATATGATCTTATGCCTATAAGCGAACTGGAAACATACATTGCAAAAAACAAACATTTGCCCGATATACCTTCGGCTGCTGAAGTAAAAGAAAAAGGTCTTGACCTTGGCGATATGGATGCTGCCCTGCTTAAAAAAGTTGAAGAACAAACCCTTTATATTATTGACTTGCAAAAGCAGATTAATGAAATGCAATTGCAAAATAATAAAATGCAAAATGAAATAGAGTTGCTGAAGGAAAAATAAATATTACCCCCTCTTTTTCTCCCCTTACTTGTAAGGGGAGATGTTGAACGCAGAGAAACAGAGGGGGGAAAAGAAATAAATTTAAACATTATGAAAAAAATAAATCTCCTCACATTAATAATAATATTGACAATTCCGTTTGCCTGCAGATATAAAGAAGGCCCTGATATTAGCTTTCGTTCCGTAAAAAGTAGGTTATTTGGCAATTGGAAGGTTATAGGGTTTACTTCTGATGGTATTGATTCTTTACAATATTATAATGATAGCTGTGGATGTATAATGCATATACCCAAATTAAGTGATGAACAGGATATGTCTTTTTTGGGTAGTAAACATAACGGACTCTATAATGCAAGCGGAACATTTAGTTTCTCTAATAATAAAAAGAAAATGATTGTTACTTATAAAGGTACTAGTAATCATTTTGGACCTATTGGTATGATTGATTCTGTCTGGGAAATATTAAAGTTAACGAAGGATGAATTTAAAATATTAACAAATGTGAATAATAGAGACTATTTAATATCATTTAAAAAAACAAGCTCATGAAAAGAATTATATTTCTTATACTATTCGTCATTTTTTCTTTAAATATATACTCTCAGCTTAATGTTACTGACGATCTATTAAAGTACTGGTATTACAGAAACCGCTTACAATATTTCGTCGTCCCGGGTGATAAACAAGGAGAAAGCGAAATAATTGGAATAAGAAATGATATGACAGATAAATATGATGTCTTAACTAATGCTAACACTAACCCTCCATATTCTTTCAAGGATTGCACTAATGGACAACATGGAGTGTATTTTGGTTATTATTTAGGTGTGCTTGCCACAGAATATTATATGTTATCACAAAATAATCAAAATATTGATGCAACGAATACGGACAATGAACTTTATTTAGCGTTACAACAGTTTCAAAATTATATGGATAAAAATGATTATTGGGGGGTAAGCGAAGGAAATAATGATAATGGTTTTTTTGTAAGAGATAATGTCCCTTGCGGCTTTATGAATAATAGTTCCTATGATGGTTTAACTTCAAATGGAGAATATCATCTGAATCTATTAAACAAAGGTTTAACAACTACTAATATTTGGGATGAAAACACTAATTCATTTCATAGCTTACCTCAAGGACATCCTGGTTATTCTGATTATATTGATGGTCGTTTGTGTGGTATTCCTCATACTTGTGATGATGGTAATGCACCTCCTACAATTACGAAAGAACCAATGAGCATAGATGAAGTAGTAGGTGTGCTTTTAGGTTTGGCATTGGTTGAAAAACTTGGCTCGGCAAATGCAAGAAGTACCGCAGAGACAATAGCATGCAATATTATCAGTTATGCACAACTCAGCGGGATTCTTCCATGGACAATTTGGCTGCCCAATGGTCAGGGAATAATGTCAGATGCTTGTAATTCGCCTGGAAGTGGTGATGTAGTACCATATTCATACCCTATGGTAAAAGCTTCCAGGTATTTTGATAATTCATGTGTTTTATGGGATCCTATAAGCAGTAGTAATTTGGAATTCATCTTATGGCAAGCTCAACAACTTGGGCCAAATCCCGTACATGATTATAATGACTGGATGGCTGCGACATTGGCAGCAATAGGCAAATCATGGGTTATTGGAATTCCTATCACAATAGGCATTTGTCCTTTTTGTATACATTTTACTATTTCAATACCTTCAACAGGAATGGGAATTAGTAATGTTACAACGCATAATAATAGTGAAGCATTTTATTTATTATTATATGAAATTTTACATAACACATCAACCTCATACCTTGACCAGTATTATGTTAATACTCAAATTAACGAAGCCCCATGCGAAGGTCCTTATAATTATCAATATAATTCTTTGAATGGTGCTTTTGCGCCTAATGGATGGGCTACAAGTTATAAATGGCGATACGAAACAGAAGATCAAAATGGACAAGTTTTTGGTGATGCTACTGGTAATTTTAACGGACTGGATTATATGCTGGATTATAATTTAGAACATATTCTGGAAGGTAATAGTGCCGGATATTATATGAATTATAACGACTTAACACTATCGGGTACATTGCCATATAAGGATAATTCAGGTCTTGAGTTTGCCACCCTAACTAACCCTGCAAATTACTTGGGTTTTAATTCCATTACATCAACCCAGCTTATCAACAATTTTACAAGCCCTGTTTATTCAACAGACCCGGGAAATGTTACATACAAAGCCGGCAATCATATAGAATTAAAACCCGGGTTTCATGCATCTAACGGCGCTTATTTTCATGCTTGTATCGGGAATTTTACATGCTCCAATGGTGGTAATTATGCAAGAACCACAGAAGACAGCAGTTATCTTAATAATACATCTCCATTATTTGGTTCACTATTAAATGATACCATACCTCAAACACCTTATCCACTTACTCCTGAAAATATTGAAGTAATTGATACTTTGCCTTGCGGAAAAGACACTTTACATTTTAACGGAATTTCTTTGGATACAACTATTACAATGTATGATTCACTCACTTACAAGGATACAACAATATCAGCTGGACACTTTTCTTATCAATGGAATTTTGGCAACGGGCAAATTTCAAGGGAAAAGAAAGTAACCGTTATTTATGGAAAACCCGGTACTTATCATTGCCAACTAATACTTACTTATGTTCCAACCGGAGTAATTGACACCATGAGGTTCGGATTTGTTGTACCTGTATGCAATACCACACAGGGATCAAAAATAACAAATCCTCAAACACAGCCACCTTCTAATGCCATGCCACCATCTTATTATGTATCGGTATATCCCAACCCGAATAATGGAAATATGCAAATTTCATATATAATTCCCAATGATGAAACAGGAGTATTTGAATTGTATGATATATTAGGGGAAAAGCTGTTAAGCTATTCTTTAAACGGTGGAATGAAAACTTTTGCAATTAACAGTTCCATTCTGGATAAAGGAGTTTACTTTTACCAGGTATATTCGAATAATAAATTGGTGGCAAAGGATAAGATAGTTATAATAAAGTAATGTGTTATTTTTTTGAAAATAAATTATTAACTTAAAATAAGGAGAATCAAACCATGAAAAGATTTTTTTTTATTCTTGCAGCAGTTTCAACTTTTCACTTTTCACTTTTAACTGTAATGCACAGTGGCAACAAACAAGTCTTAATAGTACTTTTGTAGATGCATTTGCCATAAGCGGGAATAACATTTTTGCAGGGACCTGGGGTGATGGCGTGTATTTGTCTTTAAACAATGGAAACAATTGGACAGCGGTGAATACAGGTTTAACAAATACTGCTGTCAATGCATTGGCTATAAAAGGAGATACTATTTTTGCAGGGACTGGTGGCGGCGTATATTTATCTTCAAATAATGGAAGCAGTTGGGTGAATTCAGGTTCAACAAATCTAGATGTCTATGCATTAGCTATAAGCGGGAATAATATTTTTGCAGGGACTTATGGCGGTGGGGTGTATTTGTCTTCAAACAATGGAAGTAGTTGGACTGCGGTGAATTCAGGTTTAACAAATCTAAATGTCTTTGCATTAGCCATAAAAGGGGACACCATTTTTGCAGGGACTTATGGTGGTGGTGTGTATTTGTCTTCAAACAATGGAAGTAGTTGGACTGCGGTGAATTCAGGTTTAACAAATCTAAATGTCAATACATTAGCCATAAGCGGGAATAAAATTTTTGCAGGGACTCATGGTGGTGGTGTGTTTTTATCTTCAAACAATGGTAGCAATTGGTCTGCCGTAAATACAGGAATTCCAGCAAATACTATTGTCTATGCATTCGCCATAAGAGGGATTAACATTTTTGCAGGAACTGAAGGTGGCGGTGTGTTTTTGTCTTCAAATAATGGACAGCTTTGGGCTGCGGTGGGTTTAACAAATTCTATTGTCTATGCATTAGCTATAAGCGGGGATACCCTTTTTGCAGGGACTTTTGACGGTGGAGTTTGGAGGCGATCATTATCCGAACTAAATGTTTCTTCTATATCACATTCTAATGTAAGTTGCCATGGTGGCAATAACGGAACAGCAACAGTTGATACTGTTAATGGCGGAACACCTCCATATACTTATTTATGGAACACAGTACCTCCACAAACATCAGTTACAGCCACGGGGCTTGCAGCAGGAAATTATATTGTTACGATTACAGACGCTAATGGCGTATCATCTACTGCAAGCGTTACAATCACTCAACCTTCGGCATTAAATATTTATTCAGGCAATACAACAATTTGTAAAGGAGACACTACAACAATTTGCATTTCTGCTACGGGTGGTGTTTCCCCTTATCAATATTTATGGGGTAACAGTTCCACTTCTTCTTGTCAAACAGTTTCACCAGTCAATACAACAAACTATTCTGTAACTGTTACCGATAGCTGCGCAGCAACTTCATCAACACTTATTACTGTTACGGTGGACTCTGCTGCCAAACCAGTAATTACTGAAAGTGGAAATATGTTGTTTTCTACGGCAGCGACATATTATCAATGGAATTTGAATGATACTTTAATAAACGGAGCAAATGGGCAACTCTATGTGCCTCTTGTATCAGGCGTGTATTCGGTTACAATAATTGATGGAACAAACTGGTGCTCTGCAACCTCTGATACAATTCATGTGGTTGTTCCTTCTGGTATAAATGAGTTAAGCAATTCATTAAACACTTCTGTTTATCCCAACCCTGTAACCTCTAACCTTATTATAGAAGCTCCGCAGCAAGCAACTATAGAAATATTAGACATACAAGGTCTGTTAATAAAAACCATTTCAGCAAGTGGCAATAAAACAAGTATAGATGTTTCAGCCTTTCCAAGTGGGGTGTATATTGTGGAACTTAAAACGGAAAAAGGGGTTGCGGTGGAAAAGTTTATTAAAGAATGAAATATAGAAAATCATTAGTGTCCGACTAAATTTTAAAACAATTTAAATTGATAAACTGGAACGGCTTCAACAACTCTCCATGCAAAAATAGGTTTTTTAAGGAACTCTATCAAATCAACATAACTCATCAAATGTAAACGGATAATAGTT
>CAINEZ010000447.1 GCA_903847905.1 uncultured Bacteroidota bacterium | reverse complement strand
ACAATATTTATTACTGCATCACCGGGCGAATATGAACCGGCAAGTTTTACTATCAAAACCCTTGATGGTATTCCTGATTTAGTAATAGAAAAATCTTCACTTTCACTTATTGGAACTGATGGAAATATCCCTGCCGATAGTATTGACATCAAAGACAAATAAACGACAACAAATCACTAACAAATTAAACCAGACAATTATGAAAAAAATAATTCTACTTTTTGCAGGACTTGCATTTTTAACATTTAAAAATCAGGCACAAACAGTAACCGACATTGACGGCAATGTTTACAATACAGTAACTATAGGAACACAGACTTGGATGAAAGAAAATTTGAAAGTAAAACATTATCGTGATAGTTCAGCAATTCCAAATATAACAGACGTTACAACATGGAGTAATCTCATAACAGGCGCATATTGTGATTATAACAATATGCCAAGCTATAGTACAACTTACGGTAAACTTTACAACTGGTATGCTGCTACTGATATACATAATATATGCCCCAAGGGCTGGCACGTACCAAGTGATGGTGAATGGAATATTATGGAAAAATATTTGGACAGTTCAGTTGATACTACAGCCATTGGTTGGGTAGGGACAAATATAGGTAACCAACTAAAAGAATCCGGTACCAGCCATTGGGCAAGCGGAAATAACGGCACTAACAGCAGCAATTTTACTGCTCTTCCGGGCGGTTTTCGCTACTCCGATGGCTCGTTCTTCGATATTAACGGCAGCGGCTACTGGTGGACGACGACGGCTTCCGCTGCATCGAACGCTTGGTTTCGTGTCTTGGATTGCAGCAACGCTGCCGTTTACAGTACCAACAACGGCAAGGTTGGCGGGTTTAGTGTGCGTTGTGCTTGCGATTCTGTAGTTACACAAATTGATGAGAATAGCATTGATAAGCACATACAGATTTACCCCAACCCGGCAAATGATAATATTACTATAGAAATATTACAAGTATTGCAATCGCAAAAAAGTATCATTTCCGTTTACGATCTTCGGGGGCAATTAATGTTAAAGCTGCCAACACAGCAAGCGAAAACCGTCCCGATAGTTATCGGGATTAATGTTTCAACCCTTTCCAAAGGAATTTATATTTTAAAAATTCAAAATGCAGATGGAATAATGTTTAAGAAGTTTGTGAAGGAATAGTTCATTCGGCAGTCGACAGTTTAACAATTCAACAATTTAACAATTAATACCATGAAAAAAACAGCAAAACCTCTATTGTATGTATTGATATTGTTATTAAATAACAGTGTATTTACTCAAAACATAAACATTTATGTTACCCCGCCTATAACTGAAACAAAGATATTTCCCGATTCAGTTATTTCTCCTGCTTATCTTTCAAATAAAATATTTATTTCTGCATCACCTGGTGAATATGAACCGGCAAGTTTTACTATCAAAGCGCTTGATATAGGTATTCCTGATTTAGTAATAGAAAAATCTTCACTTTCACTTATTGGAACTGATGAAAATATCCCTGCCGAAAATATTGACATCAAAGTAGTGAAATGCTGGTACCAGGCGTCGGATAGTACCATATATACTGATGGTAATGTTTTAACTCCGGAACTTCTGCTTAATGATGACAGTTTGGTTTATATTGACAATACTGATAATTGGCTGCATATGCCGACAGGCAGGCAGGAAAGCCATTAAACAATTTAACCATATAACAGTTTAACAATTTAAAACTT
>CAINEZ010000446.1 GCA_903847905.1 uncultured Bacteroidota bacterium | reverse complement strand
TAGCTTCCGATGTAATGCTTCGACTACGCTCAGCACTAGATTGATTTACTGTAGTGATTCTGTTTTGTTCAAAGTATTGCAGCATTTCTGCGGTATATTGCGGTAAGCTTTTTACTGTGCTTGCTGCAAAGCCAAGCGTTTGCAACCATGTTTTATATTCGTCGTTCAGCTGTTTCATTTTTTGCATTTTAATTTTGATAGTCGATGATCACTGACCTTTACCGCTTATATATACCCCTGTGTTATACTTGTTATACTTACTAAAACATGCCTCAAAGCATTGTCAGTACTGGATTTAAGTATAACATTTTGCCTTGTTATACTTGTGTTATACTTATGTTATACTTAATTTTTATACTTGTTTTTAATCTTTTCCAATGTTTCATCAAGTATATTGATCCCTGATTTTAATTGCTCGTAATCATCCCATACGTTTACTGTGTATTCAAAGCCTGTCTTGCGATTGCCGCCTGTCTGTTTTAAATATCCACGCTGCTCTAATTCTTTTAAATAACGGTTTACCTGCATGGGGTTCATTCTTAGTTTTTCTCTTACCGGTTTGGAATAAAAGCTCTCTGCTTTGCTTGTCTTTAACCATGCTTTTACGCTTTCAAAAAATCCTCTTAAACCTCCGTTTAATTCATCTGATTTTCTTAATAATACTTCTTTGCTTAGCTTGTTCGCCCATTCTGCATCTTGTAAGGTGGCTTCTATAAACCTTGTGCCATCTTCTTTTTGCTTGATTTCTCTTTGCTTCTGGTTCCAGAAAGCTATGGCTTTGATTAAGGTTAAATAATGTGCATTGGTGCGGAGTTTCTTAAATACATAGTCGGGGATTCTTAATTCTTCTCCAAAAGGGATCACTACTTCCAAGTGTTCTAAATGTAATTGCGCTGTTTTTAGTATGGTTTGCGCTTGTTGTTCTTTGTTCTTGTCCAATAAGCCCGCTATTTCTTTTCGCTGGTATTCCAATACTTTTTCCTGGTGCTCCGGGCTTTCGTTTACCTGTATTAAAAAACTACGGCTGGCGTTGTCTTCATACAGCTTGTCTTTAGTGGTTGCGCCTGCTACGCATACAGGTCCTTCTACATACAGGAATTTTGGTCCAAATTCTCCTGTCTTAATATTCTTCTCTGTACTGTATTTGCTGATGGACTGGTTACTCATCATTTCCCTGAGCGGTAACAGAGCGTTAAACGCTCCGTCTAAATCTTCTATCAGTAATATCATGTGTTTCCAGAAGTCTTTTAATGAATGATACAAGGTGTTTTCGGTTAATGCTGTGGTAATTCTTATGTGCGCTTTTGGTATAAGCGATGCAATTTTTTTCAGTAAATACGTTTTTCCGCTTCCGCTCTTTCCCTGTACTAATGCGTGTAACGGCTCTTTAAACATTCTTGTCAAGAGTATAAAAAATAACAGCATTCCTTTTTCTTCTTCGCCTACAAGTCCTATGTTTTTTATGTGTTCTTCTGTTTTCTTCATCAGGTCTTTGTCTTTTAAAAATTTCTCTCCACGCTGTAACTCCTGCGGGGTAAAGGTTTCACGGTTCTTGCTGTTTTCTGATTCTTCTATTTTCCTTTGTTTGTCTCTTTCTTTTTGTCTGTATTGTTCCAATGCTTTGGTTAATTCTGTTATTGTTTTGCTCATGGCGCTTGTGCCGGTTTCTAATTTTTCTGCAGCTTCTCTTATCAATCTTTGTGTATAGCTGTTGCTGTATAAATCAACAGTGTCCCTGTATTCTAAATATTCATTGCTCTTGCTTTGCAGGTGCAGTGTGGCTCTCAGCTTTTTGATGTTGTAAATTTCTATTCCGCCCCAGAGGGTAGCTGTCAGATATTCGTTTTCGTAAATCAACTGTTCAGGGTTGTCAACATTTAAAGTCCCAAGCCCCAAATCTAAAGCCCCAAGTTTCAAGGTTGACGGGTTGATGGGTTGATTTTCTGCATTTTTTCTTTCGCCGAATATTTTTAAAGGAGTTCCTTTTTCATGTTTTTCCGATGAAAGAAAAAACTTTCTATTGTTTAAAAGCTCTGTAAATACTGCGGATTCGTGCCCTTGCAATAAACTGTTTATATCTTCATTGTCCGGAGTTTCTACATAGCTTACTTTTACGGTTCGACTTCGCTCGCCGCAAGCATTTAATAATTCTCTGATAATTGCTGCATGTGTATATATCGCTTCCCTGCCTGCTTTGTCGCCGTCATAAAATAATATCACTTCTTTTAATGCCTGTAAATTCTTAATCGCTGTTTGATGTTCTGTTGTAAAATTGTTTGTTCCGTAACAGCTTATCATCTCATATTTACCGGCTATTTCAGGGATTTGTAAAAGCGTTGCGCAATCAATAATACATTCCGTTATTATTAGTTTTTCTGTTTCCGCTTTGGGATATTTCGGGTAAATGCCCTGGTGTTTTCCGGGTAAATAACGATGCCTGCTTTCTTTCGTTTCATCAATGCAACGACCGTAAAGATTGACTATTTCGCCTTTCTCGTTGCTGATGGGGAACACTATGCAGCCGTCAAAAAAACTGTGGTAATTATTTGTTCTGCCTAATTTATCAGGATATATTAAGCCTGTGTTTAAATACAGTTCTTTTAATTCTGCTGTAATCTCACGGCTTTTATGGAAGTTATGAGCATCATAGCCAACAGTGATTTTATTTATATCCAATGCCCTGTTCTGCAGGTACTGTTTAGGGGATGCTGAGCGTGTCGAAGCATCGTCTCTGCCGTGTATGCTGCGGACAAAGTAGGTAAAGGCTTTGGTTAATGTTTCTGTTCTTTGTTCTGGAGTTATTTCCTTTGCTGGTTCTTTCATATCATTGTGTTTATTATTATGAGACGCAGCATGCTGCGTCTTTACAAAAGATGCTGCTTTGTTGATCGCTTCGTGCTTGCTGCAGTTTTCTTTTTGTTGTATAAAGTCTATCTGGTCAGTCCCTTTCCCACAGCCGAAGCAATGCCATGTATTTGTTTTGGGGTAAAGTTGCAAGCTCGGTTTATCATCTTCGTGAAAAGGGCATTTTATAAGGTGGTTCCGGTTGGGACTATGCCCGTAATGCTTTACTACTTCGAGAATTGATAGGTTTTGTTTGATGTCTTGTATTTCCATAGCATTAATTGTTATGTGAATATTTAGAACACGACAAAGATAATAAAATGTTCTTATTATGAACAAATATATTTCTAAATAAAAACTAATTTGCTTAAAATGTTCTATTTTGTTACTTTTGTACTTTAAAGTGTTATTACAATGAAAATCGGAAATAGTCTGAAAAAATTAAGAGAAAGCAAAGAATTGACACAGCAGGAAATGGCTGATTTAATTCATACACACCGTACAGGATATTCTAAAATGGAAAATAACCAACAAGATATTCCGGTTGATTGCCTTATACTTATTGCTAAAAATTTTGGAATGTCTGTAGATGATATAATCTACTATGGTAAAAAAAACAGTATGCCTGAAGAAATTTCTATTGACGACAAAGCTACTCTTGAACAGTTACAACTTATAAACGAACTGGACAAAGAAGAAAAAACTATTCTCTTAAAATTGATAGAAACTTTTATTTCTAAAAAACGATTTAAAGATTATCTGCAAAAAAATATTGCTACACTTTAAAATAAAAACGCCAAGCTCTTTGTCTGGCGTTTTTATTTTTAAAGTATCTAAGAATGTGCTGCGGACACTAACAACAATACCTATTTTTTAGACTTTTAAAAGTTCTTTATTTTATATCATAAATATATGCCCAATCAATTACTTTCATTTCGGGTAAAGATTTTATAGAACTAAGCGGATTGTTTATGTCACTTGGCAAGTACACAATAACATCATTTTTTTTATTTTTTTCGAAATTGGAACGACGGCGAATCCTAATAATAAACTTATTGACACGAACTGTTCCTATTCCAAAATCAATTCCTGTAAAATCTTGGTCAGTTTCTAATAAATACCAATTTTCTCCTTTGTGCTTAATGGTTTTTATTAATCTACAAAAAATATTTTGAAAGATACCACCGTATCTTTCTCCTTCATCAGACGAAAGTACAAAAGTTGATTGCCCGTCAATGAAAGTTTTGTCCAGTTCCTTATTTCCAAAAAATATTTTCAATATTCGCATAATTAAAATTTTACTGGTAATATAGGTGTATAAGTTGTATTTGTAAATTGATTGACTTTAAAGTTAACAATTTTAACAGCATCAGCGTTCAATACTTTGATTTCAGGAACCCAGCGACCAGTATTAACTCCTATTGGTTTTGCAGAACCAAATGAACCAAAATCTAAATTACTTAATGTTGTTTTGGCTTTTATAGTAAACGCTCCTGAATTCTCTGCTGGTAAACCTGCAAGTTTAGCAAATTTACTTCCATATAATTCCGGATTTATTGGAGTGTAATATTTACCCAATGCCCTTGCTTCTCCTCCAAAAGTGCGATATAACGGAACTGAAATTTTACCTATAGCTTTAAGCCCCAGTCCAATTCCATATCCAGTTAATTCTGCTTCCAATCCTACTGCTACACCCTCTCCGATGGATTTTGCCATTTGTACATCAGCAGGAATTTCAGGAGATTTTAATGTTGATTGTGTTTGTTGTGCTTGTTGTTGTAATTGTAATTGTGAAGATTGTTTGTCTTGATTCATCACTGTATTAATATCTTGGACAGGTGCAGTATTAGTTGTAGCATTATCAATAGCAGTTGTATTCCCAGAAGGAAGTCCTGTCTTATCATTTTTAATATCTTGAGACGGAGATGTTGATGCCGAACCTTCTAATCCATCAATATCAATATTCATTACGGGATTATCAGAAAAGAATTGATACGGCGATAATTCAGGATATTTCTTTGTTAAGGGGTCAGGGCAAGGTGGTCTGCCTGTCCTTGAATCGTACGGGCGCATACCGTAATCATACCAGTTTCCTTCGCCATACACTTCATCATCTTTCAACTTACCATTAAACCCAAATTTATATTTATCGGGATTAAATTTTCGCCCAGGCATTTCCATACCGAATGGATAAAAATCTTGAGCGCTTACAATATCTGCTGTGTAATAATCTATAATTCCCGGTGTTGTTTCATGCGGTATCTTCCGATCGCTCACCGTAGCCAGTACGTTCCCTAAATGATTTGCCAATTCATATTGCTTATAACCGCGAGTAATAGTGTAATATGTTCCTGTATTCTGATGTTGCGCTAAATTAGTTGGAGTCATTGCGGCGCTACCATGATAAATAATATTACTATACAAATTTGTGCTATGTGTAATAATACCGGTAGCAGCGCCTGTAACACCTGTATAATCAACCACAGTTCCGTTGGTTGCACTCCCGCCAATACCTGTTATGGGAACGGTTGCAATCAATGTATTTCTATTCAATACACCAAGCCTGCTGCTTCCATATATGGGTAACTCCTGCAAACGAAGTTCTTGTTTATTGTTGCTTGCAGTGTCTTTACAATAAATAGCCATTATGTTGCCTTGCGCATCACGCATATAATAATCGGTATAGTTCTTCAGAGTATCATTAACAAAAATAACTTTTTTTTCTATACGCTCGCCCATCGGATTATATGAAAATTTTATATTCGGTTTGCTGCTGCCTGCACCCCTTATTATTTCTGAAACTTTGCCATAGTTGTTCCATTTTATTTTGTCTATTTTTTCAGAAACATCTTTTACCAAGTTGCCAATTTTATCGTATCCGTAATTGCCGGAATTCTGGGAGTCAATATCGTCATTGTATGCGGTAGCGCTTACGGCGTCATGCACGTAATTAAGCCTGTTGGTAGCGTTGGCAGGTATGCCTGCCGCAGGATTATAGATGCTGCCGCTTTGTGTATAATAAAAATATCGCAGGCTGTCCATTTCGGGAGAACCTGGTGTGGCATTGCGCCTTAGCTTAAGTATATTGCCGTCGGCGTCATAGTTTAAATGCACGCCATAAGCATCACCATGGAATAAAGCTAAATTGCCGGTAGCAAGAAGGCTCCATGCCTGGGCGTCTTTGAGGCGGTTTAATTGGTCGTAAGTGTAATTATATCCGTTGTTGCCTATGTTTTGTATCTGTGTGTACATTCGTGCAATGTTGCCATTGTAAAGATAATTTATTGTTCCTATGGTTGGTTGCAGTGCGCTAAGACAGGCATTACCGCTTACAGCGGTATAATCATTCTTAAAATAATCAAGCGTATAGCCAAAGGCATCGCGGGCTACAGCATTGTTCATAGTTCCATAACCGGGTCCGTTATAAGTAGCGCCAAAAAGTTGAGTTATAGCATACACAGGATATGTTACGCCACTTGTAGTTATATGTTGCGGCGGAGTTGTGCTTCCTGACTGTGCTTGAGGATTAATAATGCCGTCCTGCCCCATATCGGTTTCAGGGGTAATGGTGGTACCGTTTACTCCCTTTATCCAGCCCTGCAGTGTATAGAGATAATCTAAACCCTGCACTTTGTCGGCGCCAAGCTCTGTCCGTGCTAATGGTCCATGTCGGTAATAAAAATATTCAGCATCGGTTTCCCATGTAAGCCCGTTGGAGCTGGTTTCAACTCTTGTAAGTCGATTGGAAGCGTCATAGCCGTAGCGATGCATGAACATGTCGGGAGCGCCACGCTGGTATGTTACGCTGTTTACCTTGCCGCTTTGCAGGTCGTAATCATATTCAACTGTCTTATCTCCAATCACTCCGTTGGGATAATCGGAAATAAGTTTATACACGTTGCCCTGTATATCGTAGGTGTAAGGTCTTACACTTCCTGTAAAAAAACTATTTCTTTTATATGTATGGGTTTGTGAAAACATTTATCAGGAGAGCTGTTCAGAACAATATTGTAGAAACAAATATATAAAGATATTCCCAAATTACAGATATAAATTCGGGAAATATTTCAAGTATTCTCAGATAAAGAATACTCTGTGCCAATTATTCTTCGTCAGACTTCTTAAAACCTATTCGTTTCCGATTTGCTTGTTCTATCTGTTGCTGCTTGGTTTCTTCAAATTGTTTCAAATATTCAAAAATCAATAAAATCTTCTGATCTTGCTCAATGTCCTTCTTTTGTAATTGCTCCAGTTTTTGCAAAATTTCTTCATGCTTTTGAAGCAGTTTCCGCATTTTTGTGAATACCCGTATAACTTGAATGTTTACCATTATTGCCCTATCACTATTTAAAACACTTGATAACATTGCAACGCCTTGTTCTGTAAAAGCTAACGGTGGTTTGCGTAACCCCATTTTCTCTCGATTGGATGTCACAATTTGTGATTTCCAATTTTCCAATTCTTTCGGTGTGAGTTGGAACATAAAATCTTCAGGAAAACGTTTTTCATTTCTTTTTACAGCCTGATTTAACACTCTGGTTTCAACATCATATAATTCTGCTAAATCTCTATCCAGCATAACTTTTTGTCCCCTTATGAAATAAATCTTACTCATAATTACTTCTTCCGGAACCATTATTTTTTCTTTACTTTCTGGCATATTTTTTATTTTAGCTTTAATTGGATGTCACAAATTGTGACATCCAATTTTTTTTATTCTTTCACATTTAGTTTTCAAAAGTAATATTATTTCTTTTTCTTAGAACTATATGTCGTAAATTGCGATATCAAGTTCTTTTGATTTCTCGCACCAGCAGTACAAGTTTTTCACTTTTTTGATTTTATCCCAACGGATGAAATTTATTCAATATTTCTCTCTGTTCAACTATCGAAGCCTGACGGTATCGTGAAGTTGATGAAATCCACCTATGTCCAGCTATTAGCTGAACTTGTTCCAAAGGAATTTTCCTGTCATTCAGCCAGTATGCAATCACGCTGTCCCGAATGGATTTGGTAGACAGGTTCCTGTCTGGGAAACAAGGTTTAAAAGTTTCTATCAAATAACCTATCCCGCATGAATCTGCATAATTCTTTCCTTGATAATTCAGAATGAAATAATCATTTCTTTTGTCCTTGTATAATAGCCTTTTTCTTGCTTCATAAATATACTTGTCAAATAACCGGTATTGCTTAGTGTGTATTTCCAAATTCCGTGAAATAAGTTCTCTGCCTCCCCGAATATAAATTGTTCCAGCATCCATATCAACATGATTAAGTTTTAAGGAAATTATCTCACTCGGTAAAAGGGCTTGGTATATCAGTAAGGAAATAATGACCTGATGTTGTTGCTTTAAATGTGTATATCTTTCTTCTCTTTCCATCAGCGATTCCAATTCTGTCATGCTAAATAAATCTGAAAAAATAATTCCTTTTTTTCCTGCGCCTTTAATGTTTAATGTCATGCAAGGGTGATCATTCCTTATGCCTTCTTCAACTAAGTAATCATAATATTTTTTAATGGCTGTAAGTTTTCCTTTTTTGGTGTTTTTACTTAACGGCTGTTTGCAGATAATTTCCATATAGTTTAGAATATCCTGATAGTTATAAGTGTTTGCATCGGGATTGTTAAGTAAAAATTTTTCAATAATACACCTGTATGAATCTCTTGTTCCTCTTGAAAAAGACATTTTAATAAGGTATTGCTCAAATGTATTCATATGTCGCTTTTATTTTTTGTCAGTTGTTCTCTGTATATAGCTTCCTGCAGTATTTGTTTTTGCTTTCTTTTCTTGCTGTATATATGTGTGGTGTCAAGCATTTCATGTCCGAGAAATTTCTGCACGAATTCAATGGATGCGCCATTGTCAAGTAAATGCGTAGCAATACTGTGGCGTAAACAATGTAAGGTGATGTTCTTTTTAATCAGTTCGGGATTCTTAGTTTTTAATACTAATCTTTTTATCTGGTCATTTAAACTTTTTGCATAAGCCCTGTATCCTGTATTTATATTTATAAGGAAAGCAGGGGATATAATTGATGTTGAGTTTTTAATTTTCTCACTTCTTTCATAAATCAGGTAGCTCTTTAAATCTCTTAATACATTATCGGACATAGGAACTGTTCTTGTTTTTCCTAATTTTCCTGAACGTACTGTCAGCATTCCTTTATGAAAATCAATATCCGAAGTGTTGAGTTTGGCAATTTCCGAACGCCTTAATCCGCAACCATAAGCCAACCCAAGCAAGGCTTTATCAAACATTGTTTCTGTCGTTGCATAAATCTGTTTAATTTCTTCTATGGTAACTATATTTCTTTCGTTATAGACAGCTATGCAAAATTTAGGTAGCCTTGCAGGGGAACCGCTTATCTGGGCTGTGTCAAGCAGATAATCAAAAAACAATCTTAACGAAAACTGGTGTCTTTTTATGGTTGCATCGCTTAATCCGCCACCCCTGCGTTGATTTGGACGTTCGCACAAATATTCATGGTAAGCAAAAATGTCTGTCGCTTTTACTTCTTTGATATTGTCTATACCTTTGGTTTCAATGAAAAATAAAAATTCTCTTAAACAACTTGCTATATTGTTTGCCGCCGCATAACCTTTTGCCTGAACCATCCGCTTAAATTCATGGTAATGGATTTCAAACAGGGGATTATATACAGGAAGGTGTTCCATTTTTAGTTATTGTTTTATTTTTAATGTGGTAGCAAATTGCGACCGGTTCATTATTTATTTTTCTTTTCTTATAATGCTCACTCCTGGACTGATGGGACGCTGGTTGTTTTCTCTTTATTTATGCAGGTTCTGGCATCCCAATCCCTTGTGGACTGTCATTAACCACCAACGTATTCAATTGTGAAAGCTGACGGTTTAATTCTTCTTTTATTTTTGTCCTGATCTTTTCAATATCATCCCAGAAAACTATTTTGTATTTGAATCCTCTGTTGGCATATCCTCCGGTTCTTTGTATATATTCTAATAGTTCCAAATCTTCAAAGTGCCTGAAACAGGTGGATTTGCTTGAATTCAACGCCAGACGAATTTCTCTTTGTGTAAACTGGTAGTCGGTATTCTTGGCAGGGGATAATCGTTTTACATAGTCTTTCATCCTGTCAAAGAAATATCTGAGCGAGGAATCCAGGTCATCTACTTTCAGCATTATTGCATCGAACAGAATATCACAGGCGATTTTTAAGTCTTCGGGTTCTGCTATCAGTCTGCCTCTGTTATCTTTTTTTCTTTGGTACTGGTGTAGTATGGTTATCTGTTTAACGAATGATTGATAGTGATTATTGAGCCTCCTGAGCATTTTTGCTTCAACAGGAAGTCTCACTTTATCGGCATAGGGATTTATTACATCATACGGTTTGATACAGCGTATGCAGTTTTGCAGAAAAGTTTTTGCTTTTCTTTCATCGGATATATCTATCGTCCCTACAAGTTTTTTATTCTGATGTTCAATGATCCTGAGTGTTTGTTCTTCGCTTTCATCCACTCCTATTATTACTGAACGGCTCATGTTGTCGTAATACACATCTGCTTTTGTTGTTGCAAGCATTGAGGCAAAGTGGCTTTTTACTGTTTTTACTGCTGATGTGATATTTCCGTTGCGGTCTTTAAAGGTGGTGGAACTGCTGACTGTTCCTGCGCTCTGTAATTCCCTGAATGCGTATTGGGCTTCTTCGTCTAATCCATCAAAGTCTTGTATGAGTAAAAGCTTGTCAACTAATTCTTCTTTTGAATAATGGTAAAACGATTTACTGGTAACTCTGGTCATGGACAGTACGTCTTCGGGAGGAAAGCATTGTCCTATGGTGTTTATAAGATGGCTTTTCCCGCTTCCGCTTGTGCCCTGCACCAATGTATGAAGCGGATAGTTCATTTTATAGGTTGATGCGATAACGAATAATAATTTTCTTGTGTTTTCTTCTCCGACAACTCCGGCTTGTTCTATAAGTTTATCTATGTTTTGTATAAGGTCTGGCTGTGAAAGAAAGTTTATGCCTCGTTTTTGATTCTCTTGGGATAGGAGCTGATGATGCCGTTTTTGCTGGCAGTTACTTTTATACTGATCAAGTTGTTGTTCTCTGTATTGCTCCAGTTGGTCAGTAAGCAGGAGTAGTTCGGCTTCAATGGCATCTGGGTTTTGTGAAAATGTTTCTGCAAGTTGTTCTGTGAAATATTTTAATGTTTCTCTTTCGTACAGGTCTATTTTGATTCTTTCTTTTTGTGCTGTCGTCCTTTCTTCAACTATTAGCGTAATGCGGAGTGTGCTTAAATCTTGTGGCAGGTAGCCCATTACAAAATAATCATTATTCTCTCCTCTCATTAGAAGTTTTCCTTCGTAAATGGTTTTTATTTTTCCTTTGTCATACATAAATTCTGATTTTAATTCAGGCTCTTGTTCTGATTCAAATTCTTGTTTGGGTTCTTGCTTTATTGTTGAATCAAGAGTTACTGGAAGGGGAGTATATTCTGTTTCGGTAAATTCTTCAACGTCCTCTGCTGAATCAAGAACTTGTTTAATACTTTCTGTTCCACGATTAATGAGGATTGGGTTTAGTCTTTCTTCTTCTTGGGTGTTTACCTTTTTTACGGGTATATGGTTTATTATTTTCCGGAGGTCATTTAACTCGCTTTTCATTTTTGAATTGCTTTAGTTTCTAATTGTTGCAGGTTCTTGTTTCTGTATTCAATCCAAACTATTTTCTTCAGTTGCTTAAGGCTTGTTATTTCTGAATTTATTATTTCTTCAGTATTTTTCATTTTGTCTGAGTTTAAAGTATATCAGGCGAAAACAAGTGTTTTAGCTCTGATTTCTTGCCAAACATCAGCACTTTTTTTTATAAAACCTAATCTTTTTCGCACCATTTTGCACTGTTTACAAGGGTTTTGGAAGTATTTAGTATTTATTTATGCTGACAATTGAAAATCATATAATGTGTTATCTTCTCTATTCCCGAAAATCATCATTTTAATTTTTTCTGAAATTTTATCAGCTTTTGTTTGCATTCTTTTATCATAATTTCCCAGCGCTTCATTTTCTGCATTGCGTAGCAATTCTTTAAATTCAGGGGTAACTGATTTTTTTGTTGACATATAATCAAATAATTTAAATGCCGGAATTGTTATTAAATTATACTGAAATCCTCCTTCACTTTTTATTGTTTTTGAATTACTAAATAGTGTTTCGTCTGTTAATTCTTCTGTACTATTATCAAGAATATCAACAATAATTAATTCGCATTTAATATTATTGTAATGGGGTTTTAGTATTTCCATTTTCTTTTTCAGTTGTTTTAATCCTGAATGAATTGCATTACTTTTATTGCAGGTTAATTTAACTTCACCAATATTAATTTCAGTGGGGGATATTAATTTCAATAAATCAACTTCTCTCATCCCTGCTTTGTACTTTCCTTTATAAATTACATCATAAGTAAGGTATCTGTTTTTTTCCGAACCATACATGCTTCTTATAAAGTTTTCGATTTGTTTTGAAAGTTTTTGTATATAACTATTTACATGAGAGGTGTGTTTTTCAGCATGATTTTTTTTATTACTGTTTATGTATCTTAACAGTAAATCCTTGCATTCGTTATTTGATGAAGGGTTACTGAATCTGGTATTTCTGTACTTGGCTTCCATAATAAAAATGTTTAGGTTTTTATTTTGTATTTATTT
>CAINEZ010000445.1 GCA_903847905.1 uncultured Bacteroidota bacterium | reverse complement strand
TAGAATGACAAATATAGCTATTAATTTGAGAAAAATAAAAATTCAACAAATTATTTTGCTTTTTTAAACGTAATTTCGTTTGAAATGTTTTAAACTTTTTCAAGCCTTTATAGCTTCCCTGCTATGTAAACAGAGCAAATTCCGAGGCTAAGTTTTACAAATCTTACCTTTGAAAACTTTTTTTTCTCCAGAAGTCCGGCAAATTCTTTTCCCTGAGGAAATGCAAGCACAGTTTCAGGAAGGTATTTATAAGCATTTTTATTCTTGGAAATAATTTTACCTATAAATGGCAAAATCTTTCTGAAGTAGAAAAGATAAAGTTGTTTTATAGGAAACGATGAAGGGGTTGAAAATTCAAGTATTGCCACTGCACCGCCTTTCTTCAGTACCCTGAATATTTCTTCTAATCCTTTTTCAAGGTTCTGGAAGTTTCTTACACCAAAAGCTACAGTAACTGCATCAAAAGTTGAGTCTGCAAAAGGTAATGCTTCTGATGAAGCCTGCAGAAAAGATATTTTATTCTTAAGTTTTTTCTTTTCAATCTTTTTGCCGGCAATTTTCAGCATTTCTTCCGATATATCAACTCCTGTTACATGGTCAGGATTTAGTGAAAGTGCTTCGATTGCAAGGTCTCCCGTGCCGGTTGCAATATCAAGAATTTGTTTTGGATTGAAAGGTCTGAGCAGCTTTATAGTTTTTTTTCTCCATCGCTTGTCAATTCCAGCTGATAAAAAATGATTCAGAAAATCATAATTAGGCGCAATGTCGTTGAACATTTGCCTAACATCAACTTGGCGTGGATTATAAGATGCAGCCTGCATCATAAGTAGAGTTTGTCTGTTATATATATTGTTTTTGATCTAACCTGATTAATTCATAAATTGGGCTAAAGCCCAAGTATTCAGTATTTTTGTCTAACCACGCCCTTAAGGGCGTGGTTATTAAAACCCATGATATTAGAGGGCTTTAGCCCTGAATATAAATTTTGTGAATTAATCAGGCTAAGAACAAGGAACATTGATTTATGATTTTAGTCCCGAAGTTTCGGGATATAAAATCAGAAAACTAAAATCGTTAATCCTTGTTCTCAAATAAATTATTTCAGAAATCGCTGACTTTATGGACAGACACTAAGAATAATCGCAGCAAAGGTATAAAATAATAGTAATGTTCTATTGCATCAGTGCAAGCGCTTCTTTTAATAATTTTTCTTTGTTAACAGGCACTACACCAACCTCTTCGCAAACAAGTCCGCCGGCAAGGTTCGATAATGTTGCTGCAAAATATACATCAATGCCCAGGGCAATACAAAGGGCAGCAACAGAAATCACAGTATCTCCGGCGCCTGAAACATCTGCAATATTCCGCACATGGGCTGGAATGTATTGTCTGACAAAAGTATTATTATGCTTTTCTTTACGGCTGAGGTAAACACCTGCTTCCGACATAGTAACCATTACACAATCAATATTATTTTTCCTCTGAAGATCATCAACGGCGTTTTCCATTTCCGAGATGTTTTCAGGCAAAATATCCAACTTTAACCCTTCTTTCAGCTCTTTTAAATTGGGTTTAAAAAAAGTAATGTTTTTATAATTTTTGAAATTTTTCTTTTTGGGGTCGGCAACAACAGGAATGGAATTTTCGGAAGCAAATTTTACAACTTTGGAAATCAGGTCGGGAGTAATTGCTCCTTTGTCATAGTCTTCAAATATGATAACATTGATTTTTTCATTATTGATGATTTTTTTTATTGCAGAAAAAAGTTCTGTTGTATCCTCATCTATTAAATTGCCGTCAACCTCTTCATCAACTCTGAGCATTTGTGTATTATTACCAATAACTCTGAATTTTGTAGTGGTAATTCTGCTCTTGCTTTTTATAATGCCTTTCGGGCTTAATTTCTGCTTTAAAAGTAGTTCGAGAAATAATTCTCCTTTAGGTTCATCACCTATAACAGAACATAATATTGGTCTTGCCCCAAGCGATTGAATATTCAGCGCCACGTTGGCTGCACCACCAAGCCTGTTTTCACGTTTGTTCACTGCAACAATAGGAACAGGGGCTTCGGGAGAAATCCTGTCAACTTTTCCCCACAAATAAGAATCTATCATTACATCTCCTATCACAAGAACATTAAGTGAACAGAATTTTTCGAAAATGTTTTTTATTCCTTCAGAGTTCATTGATACCAAGTATAAAATTTCTATTCAATTGTAAGTTTGCAAAAATCAATAATTGAAATATTCACATCTTCGGAAAATAAAAAATTAATATTTCCGATTTCACCCGGCTTTTTATTTACATCAGCATTACTGATACCAAGTACTTTCTTTTCGTTATCGAATATGGTTAATTTCATTTTGCCGATATAACCTCTTTCGAAATTCAGCATAAGTGAAATTGCTTTATTATTAATTTGAGATTTTTTTTCTTTATTAACTTTTTCAAGTGTAATGCCATAAGCAATGAGGTCTTTTTTCGGAAATACTTTTATAAAAATAAGGCTATTATCAGTATCTTCAATAAAACCGGAAATGGATTCAGCAAAAGTAGAATCTACAGGACTGTCAGTACCTGAAAGCGAATCGGTATATATATAACTGGTATGCTTGCCTATTTTTCCAATGTTTGCAATATTTCCAATATTTTCCGAAATATTAACTACAATTGATCTGACGCTGATAATAATTCCGGCAATTCCAAAAATAAAAGCAACAAAAAAAACAATAGCGCCCGGCAACCATAAATTGCGCTTGTTTTGAACAAGGCCTATGATGAGAAGTGTAATTCCACCAACACCCGTTAATACAGAAATAATTATTAAAAGGTATGGTAAAAATGAAAAATTTTCCATAATGATTTTTTTAAAACATTACAAAAGTATAAAATTTCAGAGGTACTAATTAATTCAAGTTGCTACTTATAATATTAACAATTGATTATTGATAAATATATTAAAAAGAGCAAAGTCTATCAACGGAAATTTCCGATAATGGTA
>CAINEZ010000444.1 GCA_903847905.1 uncultured Bacteroidota bacterium | reverse complement strand
TAATTCCAGCCAGGAGTATATTTCCGGACAAACATACTCAGGTAGTCAGACCACTATTGCTTTAACGGTTCCCTCAAATACTGCCTATATAAGAGCAAGCATTGCTACTACAACCAATATCACGTCTTGCTCTCTAATATTGACTCAGGACGTGATGGTATTACAAGCCCAGCTTGCAGCAATTAATTCTTTGATATCATCCCTGCAGAGCGGCAAGGCAAATGCAGGCGATGTAACTTCTTTACAAAGCTCTGTCAGTTCCTTGAATACTGCTGCGTCTTCTGCTGCATCTTCCATTTCCACCATCAATGGTCAAATCAGTACTGTTAATTCTATTATCCCTCAAATTAAATTGGTGAGTGGTACAGACCTTGCCTCAGGAACCGTTTTAACTAGTGGTTACTATATAAATTCTTCAGGTGTACCGACTCCAATTGCAGAGCTTCCAAATTATAAAATTACCGGATTCATTCCGACCTATGGAGCAACAGGAATAACTTATCATGGTATGCTTGCTACAAATACTTATATAGCATATTATAATTCCAGCCAGGAGTATATTTCCGGACAAACATACTCAGGTAGTCAGACCACTATTGCTTTAACGGTTCCCTCAAATACTGCCTATATAAGAGCAAGTGTAGCGACATCAGGAAGTATTACTACCTGTACTTTAATATTGACTCAGGACTTATTGCTTCTTCAAGCTCAGTTGGCAGCCATTAACGCATTAATCTCTTCTTTACAAAGCGGTAAAGCTAACACAGGAGACATAACCTCATTACAAAGCTCTATTACAACACTGGATAGCAATAAGGCCGACAAAAGTGTTATTGCCGCCGTTGAATATATTGGGATAAATGGCGGCTATGATACATTTGATGGGTTTTCAACTGTTATACATAAAATTGCACCTTCGCCAACTAATTTTTATCAGCCGACGGCACCAGGAATAAAAGGACATGGTCTAACTTGGACTGCTGTAAAAAAAATATGTGTGAATAGAGTCTCCATTCCGATAATAATAAAACAAGGACTCAGTTTTACAAATGGAGTGGTTGTAAAGGTCTGGAAAAATTCAGCTCTCATTTTAAGCAAGACTTTAACCACTGGAGATCTATCTGCTTATGTGGGTTTGGACTTTTCTAGTACCCCAATAGCAAATTATTATTGTCCAATTTTACTGGACCCAACAATATTTGAAGTAAACGATACCATTACAGTTGCCTGGCAATCGCAGGGGCTTGCCGACGAGCTAACATTTATTTATAACAACACAAAAGGGACCGATAATGAATGGTCAAACGAACACAACTCTTTTATAACTTGGAGTTTCAACATTGAATCTAGCGATAATAAACCGACATTTTCTTCTGCACCAAGTTGGTTTACTGTTGTTATGTTTGACCTGGTTAAATTATCCGGCGCGACAACTGCGCCTGTCATAAACGATGGCCTGGAATTTTATAGGCACATATTTAATTCGGCAATAGCAATCGGAGATTCGATAACACAGGGATGGAGAATTAATGGAGTCTATCCGAACCTATCTTACCCTTGGTATTTAGCAAAAATAACCGGCTGGACAGTAGAAAATTCGGGTTTTGGCGGGTATGATCCCATAGCCTGGATGACTAATAAGTTTTCACTTTACACATATACCAGTTATGATATAGCGATTATTTGTCTGGGGCAGAATAATGGTC
>CAINEZ010000443.1 GCA_903847905.1 uncultured Bacteroidota bacterium | reverse complement strand
TGATTCGATATTTATTTAGAATTCCGGCGATAATATTCTTTAAAAAAAATTACAACAATCGACAATTAAAATTTGTAAATATCCCCTTTCCTTCATAAATTTACCGAAATAATTTAAAATCTATTTCTATGAGAAAAATATTACTTTTTACATTCATACTTTTCAGTTGTTTAAATACTATTTATTCTCAGGTTTATCAGGGAAAAGAAGCTGAAAAATATATTTCGGGCAGCCAGATAGTCAGGTTTTCGGAAAATAACAAAAATCCCACATATATAAAATTGAATCCTTACGATCAACCCAATTTTTACGAAATGAACAACTGGTTGAGTAAAACTTTCAACACCGGGGATTATTTCGGAGTTAATTTACTCGGAAAAGAAACGGATAAAATTGGTTACGAACACTACCGTTATCAACAAACATACAAAAACATTCCTATCCGCGAGGCTGTTTTTATAATTCATGTAAGAAAAGGAAAAATTGAATCGTTCAACGGCAACATTTTTAATAATCCGAATGTTACTAACAGTATTGTTTTTAGTGAGGAACAGGCGCAAAACAACGCAATTTCATCCGTAAATGCAGAAGAGTATATGTGGCAAAATCAAGGCAACGAACTCTGGATAAAAAATTTTACCGGAAAAACTGACGCAACTTATTTTCCGATTCCAGTGAAACAAATTATTTATAATTCCAAAGATCAATCTTTTAGGTTTGCTTACAAGTTTGATATTTATGCGTCGAAACCGTTATCCCGCCAAGATGTTTATGTTGATGCAGAAAGCGGAAAAATACTTAAAACTTTAAACACGTTACACACCGGTAATGCTAATGGTACTGCCGTTACAAAATACAGCGGTACTAAACCGATAATTACGGATTCGGTTGCTCCGGCACAATTCCGTCTTCGTGAAACCGGCAGAGGAAATGGCATCCAAACATATAACATGCTTCAACAAACCAATTACTCTTCGGCTATAGATTTTACAGATGATGATAATTACTGGAATAATGTTAATCCACAAATGGATGAAGCTGCCACAGATGCTCATTGGGGAGCAGAAATGACGTATGATTATTATTTTAACGAACATGGCAGAAACGGTATAGACGGTAATGGATTTGCTTTGTTCAGTTATGTTCATTATGATGTTTCTTACTCAAACGCATTCTGGGACGGTCAAAGAATGACTTATGGCGATGGAAATAATAATCCATATAGCGCATTAGATATTTGCGGACACGAAATAACTCATGGTTTAGATTCATATACGGCAGACCTTGACTATGAAGGGGAATCAGGCGCAATGAACGAAGGATTCAGCGATATTTTTGGCACCGCTATTGAATTTTATGCTAAGCCATCTCAAGCAAACTGGACTTGCGGAGAAAACATTGGGTTTGTTATCCGCGACCTGCAAAACCCTAATGCAAATCAAGACCCTGATACATATAAGGGCGATTACTGGGACCTGGGTCAGGAAGTACACCAAAACAGCACAGTTTTAAGCCATTGGTATTACCTTACTTCTCAAGGGGGCAGCGGAACAAATGATATTGGAAATGCATATTCGGTTACAGGAATTGGTATAACAAAAGCTTCGGATGTAGCATTCAGGATGCTCACGGTTTATTTAACCAGCTCTTCGGATTATGCTGAAGCCTGTTTTTACGCTATCGTTTCCGCAACAGATTTGTATGGTGGTTGTACGCCCGAAGTTGAAGCGGTAACAAATGCCATGTATGCTGTAGGTCTGGGAGCATCGTATGTTTCGGCAGTTACAGTTGATTTTACAGCTACCAACACGCAGGTATGTTCTTCGCCGAACATTGTTCAATTTATAAATCAAAGTACAAATGCAACTTCTTATACCTGGGATTTCGGCGACAGTACATTCAGCAGTTTTGAAAATCCTTCGCATACATACAACAGCGCCGGAAATTTTAATGTGAAATTAATTGGTCAAAGTGAAGATTGCGGCTCTGACTCAATACAAAAAAATTCATTTATAAGCATAGCTGCTATAAATTCAAACTATGCCATTATGCCGAAAAGCGGAACGGGACAAACCCTTACTTGTTGCACAGGAACCCTTTTTGATAGTGGTGGCGAAAACGGAAATTATTCCAATCTTACCAATAGTAAAATTACTATTGCTCCAATAGGCGCTGTAAAAGTTATGTTGAATTTTACCTCTTTTGATTTCGAATCAGGTTTCGACCATTTGTTTATTTATGATGGACCAACTACAGCATACCCATTGATTGGGAAATTTGACGGAACAAATTTGCCAAACGGCGGAATGATTGAATCCTCTGCGGGTTCAATAACCCTTCGTCAGATTACTGACGGAGCCGTTACAGCTTCCGGATTTAAATTGACCTGGCAATGTAGCTTACCATCTTTGCCTCCGCAAAGCAATTTTTATGCAAGTGAAACAGCTACCTGTTCCGGCGTGGTTCATTTTCATGATATGACGGTAAACATACCTGCATCGTGGCTATGGGATTTTGGCGACGGAAATACATCAACACTGCGAGATCCCGTTCACGTTTATCTTTCAAATGGCGTTTATAACGTAAAACTCAATGTGACTAACGCATTTGGCTCAGACTCGACTATAAAAACAAGTTATATAGAAGTGAATAACCTGCCTACGTTGCCAACTGTTACACCCGGCAATGCCTGTGATTCAAACTCCGTAACTTTATCAGCAAGCGGAAACGGACAATTAGAATGGTATGATACTTTAACCGATGGCGAATTGCTTTATACAGGATCAACTTTTATTACGCCGGTTCTTTATACCACAACTACTTATTATGTTGAAGATAAAATCATATCGCCTTCTCAATATGTTGGCAAATCTGACAATTCAGGAAGCGGTGGTAATTACAACAATTCAGGCAATTCACATTATGAAATCTTTAATTGTTATTCGCCAGCTACATTAGTTTCCGTGAAGGTTTATGCTAATGGTACAGATAACAGAACTATACTGCTGCGCGATACAAACCAAACAATTCTTCAATCTTTAACTGCAAATATTCCCGATGGTGAAAGCAGAGTTACTTTAAATTTCCCTATTCCCGTACAAAACAATTTGCAATTAGTTTGTATCGGATATCAGAACCTATACCACAACAACAACAATTCGGCAATATATCCTTATACACTTCCCGGATTACTAAGTATTACCGAATCGAGCGCTTCGAAACCGCCCTATAATATAAACGGCAATTATTATTTTTTCTATGATTGGGAAATCAAAGAATCGGAATGTTCAAGTCCGAGAGCGCCTGTTGTTGCTACAATTACAAATTGCAGCGGCATAAAAGAAATAAACGAAAATTCAACACTGAAAATATATCCAAATCCTGCACATGATATTTTATTTGTTGAATTTTACAGCAACACTAAGGAATTTTATAATATTACTATAAATGATGTTATCGGGAAAACCATACAGAATAATATTTTTATTGCCTTAAAAGGTTTTAACAAATTTAAAATAGAATGTAATACTTTTGAATACGGGGTATATTTTATAAACCTGAAAGGGAATAATCAAAATATAATTCAGAAAATAATTATCAATTAAAGAATCATTTCAAGCTATTTAATTTGAAGAAAAATCCTTATTGGGATAATTATTTTGGGGCACACGGATATTGTGTGAATTGATGAAGAATTGATAAAAATTTATATCAAATATCAATAAGATGGGGAAAGAAAAGAAGAAAGTGGTTACAACGATTTCACACTCTTATAGAGGGTTCTGAACTTAAAACCACCGTCTTTAGCAGCGGTAGTTTATTCTATTTCCTTTTCAAAGAATACAGTTGATGTTTTTTTATCGTGAGTAATAATAAAATCACGTTTGCGGAACACTGAAATAATTCTTGTATTGTCGGATGTTGTTTGGGCTACGATTTTTTTTAGTTTCCATTTTTTTGAAATTTCCATACAATAATCGGTGAGCATTCCTCCTATTTCTTTATTTTGCCATTTATCAGTAACAAGAATTGCATATTCTACATTTTCATGTTCAATGTTGGCTATAAGCCTGCCCACGCCTATAAGTTTCTTTTGTCCGTTTTCAATGATTTCTGCAACTATAGCAATTTCGCGGTTATAATCAATATAACAATACCTTGTTGCAACATCGTGAGACGCCCAATTGAAGAAATAATTAAAACGTGAATAAATTGATTCGCGCGAACAACTCTTTAATAATTCAAGCCATAGTGGTTCGTCTTCGGGTTTTATCGGTCTTAATATTACATCTTGTCCTTTTATCTGAAGCGGTGAAGAAACATATTCTTCGGGATAAGGAACAATAGATAAGTGAGAATATTTTTCAGTGGATTCTTTAGATATTGAAGTATCAATAACTATTCTTGCATCAAGAGCAATAAGTTCATCAGATGCGACAAGCAAAGGATTAATGTCTAATTCAATTATTTCAGGATAATCAGCGGCAAGATACGATAAGCGAATAATGACTTCTATTAATTTATCCAGATTAATTTGTTTTCGTCCACGGTAACCATTCAGCAATGGCCATATCTTTAGTTCTTCCAGCATTCTTCTTGCAAGGCGCTCATTCAATGGAGGCAATCCTAGCGAAAGATCAGCAAAAATCTCTGCGTTAGTACCCCCTGCTCCGACCATAATAACAGTACCGAATACATTGTCTTTTTTGATACCCAAAATAAGTTCTATAGAATCGGTTTTCCTTACCATAGGTTGTACGGTAATACCCTCGATAACAGCATCAGGCATTTTTACTAAAACATTGTCATTGATAGTATTAAAAGCCCTCTCAGCCTGTTCTTCGTTTTGTATATTCAATATTACCCCGCCAACATCTGATTTATGGCTTATCTGAGGTGAGAGAATTTTAAAAACTACCGGATAACCAATTTTATTGGAAGTTGTTTTTGCTGCTGCTGCTGTTCGCACAGTTTGAGGAATAGTAACAGGAATGCCATAGGCTTTCAGTAGCTTTTTTGAATCTTCTTCCGAAAGTATTGATGAATTGTTTTTCAGAATTGTATTAAATTCTTTGCGAATTTCTTTTCTGTTCAGAGAAAATTCAACAGGAATATCGCGGGGTGTTTCATATAAAGTTGTAAGGTTTTTGGAATATCCAACCAATGTCATAAATGATCTGACGGCTTGTTCGGGTGTTTTATAAGCGGCAACTTTATATTCGTTAAGTATTTTAATTCCTTCTTTCATCTGATATCCGCCTATCCATGTTGCAAGGATTGGTTTTGTGGTTTTTGATTGCAATTCACCGATTCCTTTTGCGGCAAGAGCTATATTAGTCATAGCTTGCGGAGTGAGTATGACTAAAACTGCGTCAACATTTTTATCTTCCACTACAATTTCTGTTGCACTCACAAGCCTTTTAAACCGGTCATCGCCCAACACGTCCACAGGGTTTCCGTGAGACCACATGGGCGGAAGGATTACATTAAGCTTTTCATACGTTTCATCAGATAATTGAGCAAGTGTCCCTTTGGCAGCGATCAATGCATCTGTAGCAATAACCCCCGGACCGCCTGCATTTGTAACTATTCCCAATTTTGCTCCTTGCGGAATTTTGTTTCTGCCAATTAAAGCTGCGCAATCGAATATTTCTCCGATGTCGTAAACACGTGCAACACCTGTGCGCTGAAAAACTGCATTGTAAATATTATCGGGCGAAGCAAGAGCGCCTGTATGTGATGCCGCAACCGCTGCAGATTCGGGAAATCTTCCGGCTTTATATACGATGATAGGTTTGGTTCTGGCAAATGCACGCGAAGCCGACATAAATTTACGCGCATTGGAAATAGATTCTACATAAAGAAGAATAAACTTAGTAGTATCATCCATACCTAAATAATCAATCAAATGACCAAAATCAACATCAATAGTATTTCCCAGGGAAATAAAATTTGAAAATCCGATCTTCTCTTCTCTTGCCCAATCAAGTACCGATGTGCATAAGGCTCCCGACTGAGAAATAAACGCAATATTTCCCTTATTAGGCATTATAGGCGCAAAGCTTAAATTAAGGTTTAAAGAAGGTATGATAATTCCAAGACAATTAGGTCCGATAATCCTCATGCCGGTATATTGTGAGCGGATTGTTTTTATCTCTTCTTCCAGCTTAGCTCCGGCTTCACCGCTTTCTTTAAATCCTGCAGACATAATGATAATTCCTTTGATATTGTTTTCGCCACAAGCTTTTACCCAAGCAGGAACTTTTTCTGCGGCAGTGCAAATTACAGCAAGATCAGGTGTTTTAGGCAGACTCTTAAGATCAGGGAAACAATGAATTCCCATTACAGCTTCGGCAGTTTCATTGATGGGATAAACAACGCCTTTAAATCCGCTACCGACAAGATTTGACAAGACCTTTCCGCTTACGCTGTTAGGATTAATTGAAACACCTATTAAGACTATTCTAGTCGGTTTAAAAATACAATCCAGGTTATGATAATTCATTTATATTTCTTTTTACAAATATTCAGAAATGTGCAATAGCTTATGCAGGACTACAAACCTACGTATAATTTGTTATAAAAAATACTGATTTGAAAATTATTATTTATTGTGCAGAAGGAAAGCAAAATAATATCAGCTATCTTATGAAAAAGAAAAGGTCAAACAAATTTTTCCTAAGAAAAATTATTTAAACAAATCGAATTCTCCGGACACTTTAATGAATGCAGCAACAGCTTTATCAATTTGTTCAATGCTATGAGCAGCGGAAATTTGAACGCGTATTCGATCTTTACCTCGCGGTACAATAGGAAAGGAAAACGGTATGACATAAATCCCCTCATCAAGCATTCTATCGGCAAATTCTACAGCTAATTTTGAACAGTCAGGATATTTTCCAAACATAATAGCAACTATAGGATGTTCGTTAGGTATGATATCAAATCCTGCTTCGGTAATTTTTGTGCGAAAGTATTTGGTATTGGTTTCGAGTTTGTCGCGCAATTCAGTAGATTTGCTTAAAATGTCTATTGCTTTAATAGTGGCGCCAACTACTGCGGGAGCAAGTGCGTTTGAATATATATAAGGACGGGATTTATTGCGCATCCAGCTAACGATTTCCCTGCTTGAAGAAATACAACCGCCGGTTGCCCCGCCAAGGGCTTTTCCGAAAGTGGTGGTAATAATATCTACTCGTCCCATCACTCCGCGATATTCGTGGCTTCCGCGACCTGTTTTACCAATGAAACCGGATGAGTGACTGTCGTCAACCATTACCAGTGCATTGTATTTTTCAGCGAGATCGCATATTTCATTGAGTTTTGCAATATCACCATCCATACTGAAAGAGCCGTCGGTAGCGACAATGCGGAAACGGCAATTTTGAGCTTCTTTCAAACACCTTTCCAGCCCTTTGCCTGATTTGCCGATGGCGGGATCAGTTTGTTCCACATCACGCATATCACTATGGTTATATATCCATCGTTGCGCTTTAGACATACGAATACCTTCAATGATTGAAGCATGGTTTAAAGCATCCGTTATTATTGCATCTTCTTCTTCAAACAATGGCTCAAAAACAGCCAGATTCGCATCGAAACAGGAAGTAAAGAGAACGGTATCTTCCATGCCTAAAAATTCAGACACTTTCTTTTCGAGTTCTTTGTGAATATCCTGTGTACCACAGATAAAACGAACTGATGATAATCCATATCCGCGCCTTTCAATTACTTCACACGATGCTTTTATCAAATCAGGATGTGATGAAAATCCTAAATAATTGTTTGCGCAAAAGTTCAGGCATTTCTTTCCTTGTACAACTATTTCTGCTCCTTGCGGGCTTTCAATGATGCGTTCGTTTTTTAAAAGTTTTTGTTTTTCTATTTTTCGGAGTTCTTCTCCGAGAAAAGCTTTCATTTTGTCTTGCATGGACGGTCTCCTTTTTTCTCACTCTTTGTTTTGCTTTCCGTATAGGAGAGTTGGGGGAAGTGAATGGTTGTTATTAAATTAATCCTTTTTTATGTTTTTCACTAATTACTTTTAGCATATCCTGAGTCATGGAATCAAGATCGTAAGCCGGTTTCCAGCCCCATTCTTTACGGGCTGCAGAATCGTCAACGGCTTTAGGCCAACTGTCAGCAATAGCCTGGCGAAAATCGGGTTTATAATCAATTGTAAAATTTGGCAAATATTTTTTAATATTTTCCGCCATTTCTTTTACAGAAAAACTCATAGCGCCAACATTAAAATCGGAATGGTGAATGAGTTTTGAAGGGTCGGCATTAAAAAGGTCAATAGTTGCTTTAAGGCAATCGGGCATATACATCATTGGGAGACGAGTGTCTTCTTTAACAAAGCAAGTATATTTTCCGTATTTAACTGCATCATAATAAATAGCTACAGCGTAATCGGTTGTGCCGCCACCAGGAAGGGTTTCATTGCTGATTATGCCAGGGTAACGCAATCCGCGGACATCAAGATTATATTTTTTCACATAGTAATCGCCGATAAGTTCGCCGGCTACTTTTGTTATTCCATACATTGTAGTAGGTTTCAAAACGGTTTCCTGAGGAGCGCAATCAGTGGGTGTTCCGGGACCGAAAACAGCAATAGAACTTGGGACTAAAACTTGTTTTATCTTGTATTCACGGGCTATTTCAAGCACATTTATAAGTCCGTTTATATTAACATTCCATGCAAGCATTGGATTTTGCTCACCTGTAGCCGACAATATAGCGGCAAGATCTATTATAGTATTTACGTTATATTTCTTAATTAAAGAAATAATGGAGTTTTTGTCAATAATATCAACTGTTTCAAAAGGTCCTGAGTTTAGTAATTTTTCCGATGCGGTATTTCTTTTATCAGAAGCTATCACGTTTTCTCCACCATATAATTTTCTAAGTTCCATTGTCAATTCTGAACCTATCTGCCCGAGCGCTCCGATAATAAGTATCTTTTTCATAATCATTTGTTATCTTCTCTATTAAAAATAAATTAAATTCATTTAAAATGAAACCCGTTCGATGAACGGGCTGCTTCTTATTTTTTCTTAAGATTATCAAAAATTTTCGACATATTCATTACCTCATTAGAGGCGTATTTACCTGCTTTTAATTTTTCTTGTATCTCTGCGAATGCGTTGATGGTATATTTTACATCATCCATAGTATGAACCGCAGTAGGGATAATCCGCAAAGAAATAACACCTTTTGGCACTACCGGATAAATAACTATTGAGCAAAAAACATTATAATTTTCGCGAAGATCAAATGTAAGATTAACCGCTTCGGGAACTCCACCAAACATATAAACAGGAGTAACGGAGGATTCGGTTTTGCCAAGATCGAAGCCTTTTTCCCGAAGTCCGCTTTGTAAAGCACGTACAATCTTCCAAAGATTTTCTCTAAGTTCAGGATGTTTTCTGATCATGTCCAGGCGTTTCAATGCACCGATAACAATAGGCATAGGAAGAGACTTTGCGTAAATCTGAGACCGCATGTTAAAGCGGAGGTATTTTACTACTTCTTTTTTGCTCGCAATAAAGCCGCCAATTGTTGCCATTGATTTTGCAAAAGCGCCAAAAAGTAAATCTATACCATCCTGACAGCCCTGATGTTGCCCTGTGCCTGCACCGGTTTTTCCCATAGTACCAAAACCATGTGCGTCATCAAC
>CAINEZ010000442.1 GCA_903847905.1 uncultured Bacteroidota bacterium | reverse complement strand
TGTAGTTTATTTTTTTCCGGATGCTTTATTTTCAGGCATAAGAAAAAATGTCCGGATTGCCCTACTTTCAATAAGATAAATGCTGAAAAAGCCTATCATGCAGAACTGAATGGATCAAAAGATAAAAATTTCTGAAAAACATTTTCCGCACGAGGCTTTCCCCTTTATTAATGAAATTCTTGATCAGAATGAATTTCGTTTAAAAATAGTTAGAAGCAGGACAACAAAATTTGCCGACTTTAAACCGCCCTGCAAAATAAATAAAATTCCAACCATTACTATCAACAACAACCTTAACCCGTATTTGTTTTTGATTACATTTTTGCATGAGTTCGCTCATTTTCAGGTTTGGAAAGAAAGAAAATTTTATGCAAAACCTCATGGTCGTACATGGAAAAATAATTATAGCAAATTGATACAGGCAATGATAAACATGAGAGTATTCCCTGAAGTTTTATCGCATCGCCTTACCGAACATATTCAGAATCCTAAAGCAACAAGCTGTACAGATACTCGTTTATATAAAATATTATCAACTTTTGATGCGGAAAACAAAGGCGTATTTGTTGACGACATACCTGACGGAGCTGTATTTAAAACTCATGATGGCCAAGTTTTTAAGAAAGAAAAGAAAATCAGAAAACGCATTTTATGCACTAATCAGAAAAAAAACAGAAAGTATCTGTTTAGCCCTATTTATAAAGTATTTCCATTGGAAAAGGAAGAATACAGAAGTTAGAAGTATGAAGTTAAAAGGAAAGAAGGTATATGGTATAAGGATATATGGAATATTCCCCTATTCCCTTTATACCTCTATTCCCTCAAGTTATAAGGGCAAAGAATAATAATATAATTACCTTCCCTTAAATTTTCATATTTTTGTGAAACATTAAAAAATTTTATAATGAACAAAAATGATTATTGTGTTATTATGGCTGGTGGGATAGGCGCAAGATTCTGGCCTTTAAGCAGAACTTCTCACCCAAAACAGTTCATTGATATTTTAGGTACAGGAGAAACACTGATACAAAATACTTATAACAGGTTCAGGAAAATTTGCAAGAAAGAAAATATTTATATTGTTACAAACGACATTTATAAAAAACTTGTTCATGAACAACTTCCTGAAATTGCCGAAGAACAGATTATTTGTGAACCTGCAAGAAGAAATACCGCTCCCTGCATTGCTTATGCAAGCTATAAGATTTTTAAACTAAATCCTGATGCAAATGTGGTTGTTGCGCCTTCTGATCATATTATATTAAAAGAAGATGTTTTTATTGAAATTGTTGAATCAGCATTAAAATGTACTGAGGCTAACGACTGGCTGCTGACATTAGGTATTAAACCAAGCCGACCGGATACCGGATATGGTTACATTCAGTTTAATGCAGGAATAACCTGCCCTAATGACAAAAGAATAAAAAAAGTAAAAACTTTTACTGAAAAACCTGTTCTTGAAATGGCAAAATCGTTTCTGAAAAGCGGCGATTTTCTGTGGAATTCGGGGATATTTATTTGGAAAGCAAAAAACATTCTTACTGCTTTTGAAAATTACCTTCCCGAAATAGATTCACTTTTTAAAGAAGGAATAAAAAAATACAACACACCTAAAGAAAAAGCTTTTATTAAAGATACTTATACTGTTTGCCGCAGTATATCTATTGACTATGGTATAATGGAAAAAGCCGATAATGTTTACGTTCTTCAATCCGATTTTGGCTGGTCGGACCTTGGCACCTGGGGCTCCTTATATGAAGCACGAAAGAAAGATAAAGCAGGTAATACCGTTGTGGGAAAAAATGTAATGATATTTGATTCGAAAAATTGTATTGTAAATATGCCAAATGGAAAATTGGTAGTAATGCAGGGACTTACTGATTGCATAGTTGTGGAATCGGACGATATTCTTCTTATTTGTAAAATGTCGGATGAGCAGCAGATAAGGCAGTTCGTGAACGATGTTATGGTGGAAAAGGGTGAACAATACGTTTAATATTTATTTCCCCTCATTCTATTCTTTGAATGATATAATTTTTACATTTTATTTTTAAAGGTATAAGGGTATATGGATTTCTCCTTTGTCCTATGCCATATATCCTTATACCTTTCTTATACTTTTATTCCTTTTTTTTCCCTGAAAGAAATCAGGAATATTTTTTTCTCAAATAAACATCTTGATTTAACATTTTGTTTTTAACATTTTATGTTAAAATTATTATTCCATACACTCATATTTTCCATGAAAAAATAGTAATTGAATAAAAATAAATAAATCAAAATCACTCACTTACTGTTTGCTTCTCTCCATTGTACATTATTATTGACTTTCCGTAGTTTTTATCAACTATTTTTTTCCATCATTACTTAAATATTTATGCAACCTTTTTCTAATCTCATGTCTTATGAATAGAAAACAAATTATTAACCCTAAAAAAATAAAGTTATGAAAACAAAAATTTTAACACTAATCTTAGCGCTTATAGCGATTTCGTCTTTTGCGCAAATGAATTTAGTTACAATATCCGGATATGTAACTAATTCAACAGGGGCTGCTGTCCCAAACCATGAAATATATATTTATGCGGATAGTTCGCAGTTCCAACCCATGTTCAATTATTATAATCAGGTTTACACAAATGCAAATGGTTATTATATTGATACAATTTCATTCGCAAACCAGGGAGTTTTTTATACACAAGGGGGATTTATAGTGGGGACAGCTTATTGCAATGGCTCTTTAATAAATACGACAGTAAGTTTTAATACCAACTCGTATTTTATGCAAGCAAATTTTTCTATTTGCGATTCCTTGCCTAATAATGGTTGTAATGCATATTATAGTTTCTCTGTTGACAGCATAGATCAACATACTTTATATTTCTATAATACATCAACCGGAGTTTCCGATAATGCTTCTTATTTATGGAATTTTAATGACGGAACTTCATCTACGGATCAAAACCCTGTACATACTTTCCTAGCAAACGGGCCATACAATATTTGTTTCTCAATATATGGCGACTCTTGCCAGAGTTCTTATTGTTCTGAAATTACTATTGAAACCGATACTATAATTACAGGTTGCAATGCCTTTTTCCAATACCAATATATTACAAATGATTCTATCGTTTTTGAAAATTATTATAATACCCCTGCTGTTTTATGTTTCTGGGATTTTGGCGATAGCAGCTCTTCTTCATTAACTAACCCAACTCACCATTATACAGTTCCGGGTACGTATAATGTGTGCCTTACAGTAACATGCAGTAATGGTACGACTACTTTGTATTGTCAGAATATTACCATTGAAAATCCTTCGGGTTGCAATGCTTCTTATTATACATATCCAGATAGTACGAATACTCTGACTTATCATTTTTATAACACTTCTACAGTAACCAACCCACTGTCAACATATACATGGTTCTTTAGCGACGGAACCACTTCAACTGATGTAAATCCTGTCCATACTTTTCTAAATAATGGCATATACAGTATCTGTTTACGGATTTCGGATAGTCTTAATAATATCCTTTGTTCATATTGTGATTCTCTTTTTGTGGGTACTACTGATTCATCAAGCTGCCAGGCATATTTCTATGCATATCCGGATTCGATAGGTGGACAATTTGCTTACTATTTTTCTAATTATTCAACAGGAAATCCAACTAACTTATACTGGAGCTTTGGCGATGGCACTTATTCTCAGTTGCACAACCTCTCGCATATTTATTCAAGTTCCGGCACTTATACAGTTTGTTTGACTATTTGGGATTCTACCAGCCTTTGCCAGAGTACATATTGTAACGAAATTACAGTTTCTCCAAGCGACACAACAATGTGTAATGCATATTTTGATTATTTGTATTCCAATTACCCTGATTCCGTTTTATTCTATGGCTATTCCAGCGCAAATAATCCATCAGATTCAGTTGTTTCTTGGACATGGAGTTTTGGTGATGGTACTTCTTCAACTGGTCAGAACCCTATACATTTTTTTACTCCCGGATTATATGAAGTATGTATAGCTATCACTACTGCTTCAGGTTGCTCTTCCACTTACTGCGAAAATGTTCATGTTTACTATAATGACTCAACTACATGCGGCTTATATGTAACTGCAAATTCTATAATTAATGAGTCTTCAACCGGAGCTGCTGATGGCGCTATTAATATTGATGTTATTGGCGGAACCCCTCCATATACCTTTAACTGGAGTAATGGAGCTGTAACGCAAAATATTTCCGGACTTACTCAGGGATATTATGATGTATCTGTTACCGACAATTCGGGTTTGCAGGGTTGTGAAACATGGGCTACTTTTGAAATACTAAACGAATCGGATTCAACTAACTGGAATTACAACGATACACTGAATACATTGCCCTTTGATACTTGCTTTAACTTCCAACCGTATAATGCATATATATACAGCTATACTTATGATGCTACTGATAATACCATTTCATTAACATGGATCATTTTTGATTTACAGGGCGTATCACATGGCTTTATAACGCTAACATATTCGGTTAATTCCAGCGGTTACTATCTGGTCCTTTTATCAATTGAATGTAATAAAAGCAGTTATAATTTTTATGATCAGATTTATATCGCAACACAGTCATCCGGTATAAATACATTTAATGTTTCGGGAGGAAATATTAACTTATTCCCCAATCCTGTTTCAGATATTTTAAATATATCTGTCAATTTGCCAAAGCCTGATCAAATTATGGTAAATATACTAGACGTAACAGGACAGGTTATTTATACTAAAAAAGCCGATTACGAAAGCGGACAAAAGGTTTTGAATATTAATACATCTTCCCTCTCAAAAGGTATGTACTTTGTTCAGGTAAATTATAATAACGGACAAAAGTTTACACAAAAGTTTATCAAATAAATGTCCGCAATATATTATTAACAGTAAAAGCAGCTATCTGAAATAGATAGCTGCTTTTGCTTTACAGTAATAAAATTTGTGGTGGAGTCTTTTTTATAAATACAATTTGGTAAAATCAAATTTTCACCCGCATCCTGGGATTGAACAGGTCGGGTTCCGGTTTTCTTTTCTTATATTTTTCTTCTACTTTTATTCCTTTTTTTTCCCTGAAAGAAATAAGGGATATTGTTTTTCTCAAATAAACATTTTGATTTATATCTTTTTTCACATCACTACCACCTGAAAAAAAAAATCTTTTTTTTATCATGCAACCTTTTTAATTTTTCAAGTCTTTTAATTGAATTCAAAATTACCGTTATTTTAAAACAAAAAAATTATTAATTAAAAGATTTATCAATTTAAAATTTAAACAATGAAAAGACCAATTTTAACACTAGCACTTGTCTTTTGCAGTGCTCTGGGAGTAATTGCATTAAACACATGCAGTAATAGCTGTCTTAATACACTCTGCGATACGATCGTAGGAAACCCTCTATTTGAAGGCATTTCCATTGGATATGCCGGAGACACTACAGAATGGACTTCACTTTGCTCTACACCGCAAACAATTGAATTTGTTATTTCTGGGCAGTCGGAAAACTATCCTCCTGAAGATTCATTAACGGTTATAGTGAATTTTGGCGATGGAACAGATACTACATTTTTGACATATAACGGTTATAATAGTTTGAATACGATAAATTATTTTTATATTTCCTTCTATCATACCTACTATTCTTCCGGTAGTTATTCAGCACAGTACATTGTAACTGCTCCAAACGGGGATTCTGATACGATTACTCATATTAATGAACTAACGATCAGTGACAGTTGCAGTACAATTTCAGGACTCGTTTATATTGATGCAAATAATAATTGCCAGTATGATAATGGAGAAGTTCTATTACAAGGAATAGGTTTAGAGCTTCTTTCTTCCTATAACAATTCTGTATCATGGGCATATACCGACAATAATGGGGCTTACGATTTCGTGGTACCGGTTGGGGCAAATTATGAAATTACGGCACATTTAAATTACCCTATAGAGTACGACCATATATGCCCTTCAAGTGGTTCATTGCTTATTAATTCATTACCATCAGTTGATAATAATTTTGGATATTCATGCCCTAACGGATTTGATTTGCAGGGAGCGTTAAGTTCATTTGGGTTTGTGCCGGGTTTTGATTCCTATATATGGCCTAATGTATTTGATTTGGGTTGTTTACCCCCAAATGGAACAATAACCATGGTTCTGGATACTCTGTTGACCTATAATTCATCCTTGTATAACCCAACAAACATAAGCGGGGATACACTAACATGGAATTTTAATACTATGAATTTGCTTTACAATTGGCAAAATCGTTTAAGTGTTACATTAAACCCAAACGCCATAATCGGTGATAGTGTACGCCTACAGCTGATAATAAATCCTATTGCAGGCGATATAAATCCTGCAAATAACATTGTTAAATCTTGTTTTCCCATTACCGGCTCTTTAGATTCATATATAAAAACTGTTAATTATGACGGGCAGAATGTGGATGGCTTAATCGAAAAAAATACACCGCTCACATACACTATCTACTTTCAGAACACACGTAATGAGACTGCTATTGATCTTGACATATTAGACGCATTGGATGCAAACCTTGACTTGAGCACTTTAAATATTATTGGAAGCAGTATTGAAGGCAGTAACGGTATGTTCTCACATACATTATCAGGGAATATCGTTAGATTCTCTTTCAGTCAGATCCTGTTGCCTGACAGTGGATCTGACGAAGTAAATAGTCATGGATATGTCAAATATTTTATTAATCAGAAACCGGATCTGGCATACGGAACGGTGATAACCAACAATGCAGAAATTTATTACAATTGTTACGATCCCCCTATTATCACAAATACTGTGATAAACACTATTGGAAAACTTGTCTCGGTTAATGATATAAAAACGATTGATGATTTTCCAGATTTATATCCAAACCCTGTAACCGATAATTTGAATATTTCTGTTACTCTGCCAAAACCAGATCAGATAACGGTAAATATATTAAATATAACAGGACAGGTTATTTATACCAAAAAAGCCGATTACGAAAGCGGACAGAAAGTTTTGAAAATTAATACAACTTCTTTTTCCAAGGGTATGTACTTTGTTCAGGTAAATTACAATAACGGACAAAAATTAACACAAAAATTTATCAAATAAATGTCCGCAATATATTATTAACAGTAAAAGCAGCTATCTGAAATAGATAGCTGCTTTTGTTTTACAGTAATAAAATTTGTGTTGGTGTCTATTTTATAAATACAACTCAATGTCGTTTAGTTAAGCAAAAATATTCGGTTTCCTTACCACATATCATAGAACACACAGATTTCACATAGCAAATCAGCATAAGTACAACTATGTGAATTTCTATGTTACTATTGTGCCTATGTGGTTCCATTTATAATAAAACCTTAACT
>CAINEZ010000441.1 GCA_903847905.1 uncultured Bacteroidota bacterium | reverse complement strand
TTTAAAAAACTATTTTATATAAATATTATATCACAAAACTAAACATTTGTTTTTGAAATTTCATAAATGAATTATCAACACTTTTTTAAATTTAGTTTAAATAAACCTACAGTGCGGTTTAGTTTCTATATTTCATCAACTTTTGTTTTAATAATGTTTATCTATTTTATAGTATTGTGTTCGAGGTTTCCGGCAGTAAGTTTGGTAATAAGGGAATGGTCGTATGTCTTTTCCCACTCTCCAAAGCCCAATATTCAAACTATCCGCTATAAATCATAAACCTTTGACTATTATAGGAAATTTAGACTACAATGACACATGATTTTATTTTTTACTGTACAGCAAGTGTAATTATTTATATTTGCATAATATCATACTAAAGAATTTAACTAATGACAAAATTCAAGGGCTTAATTCCTTCAAAGCTTCCGGGTATAGGAACATCAATTTTTGCAATTATGTCACGGCTTGCTATAGAAAACAAAGCAATTAACCTTTCGCAAGGTTTTCCCGATTTTGATTGTTCTGATAAATTAAAAAGTTTAGTTAATAATTATGTGAAGAAAGGCTATAATCAATATGCCCCGATGCCCGGCATTATTTCTTTAAGAGAAGCTATTGCCGAAAAAACAGAGTATTGTTATTCGGCAGTTTATAATCCGGAAACTGAAATAACAATAACATCGGGCGCTACAGAAGCTCTGTTTTCAGCAATATCTGCTTTTATAAGAGAAGGAGACGAGGTTATTGTGTTTGATCCGGCGTATGATAGCTATGTTCCCGCAATACTGCTTGGCGGAGGCACTCCTATTTATGGAAGATTGAGTTATCCTGATTTTAAAATAAACTGGGATGAAACACAAAAAATGGTTAACCAGCGAACCCGTATGATCATTATCAATTCACCGCACAACCCCACGGGCAGCGTTCTTACGGCAGACGACATGAGGCGGCTTGAGAAGATCACTAAAAATACAAATATAATTATCCTCAGCGATGAAGTTTACGAACACATCATTTTTGAGAAGAAGGAACACCAGAGCATTTGCCGGTATCCTAAGCTGGCAGAAAGAAGCCTTGTAATTAGTTCATTCGGCAAAACATTTCATACTACCGGTTGGAAGATGGGATATATTCTTGCTCCCGAAAACCTTACATCCGAATTTCGCAAAACTCATCAGTTTGTAGTATTTGCAGTTAACACACCTATTCAATATGCCATAGCTGATTTTTTAAAAGAACGCGACAGCTACATTAATCTTCCTGAATTTTATCAACAGAAAAGAGATTATTTTAATAATGCATTGAAAGATTCCCGCTTTAAAATTATCCCTTCTTCGGGCACTTATTTTCAGTTGCTTGATTATAGTGCTATTTCTGATGAAAAAGAAGAAGATTTTGCCGTAAGGCTTACAAAAGAATTTAAAGTCGCCTCCATTCCTGTTTCTGTTTTTTATCATAAAAAAGTTGAAAACAAAATCCTTCGCTTTTGTTTTGCAAAGAGCGAGGAAACAATGAATAAAGCCGCTGAAATATTATGCAAGATATAAATGTCGCTATAATTCAAACAGACCTTGTTTGGGAAAATGCCGGTGCTAACCTTGAGCAACTCGGAAAAAAACTTAATACAATTAAAAATCCTGTTGATTTAATTGTCCTTCCCGAAATGTTCAATACTGCTTTTTCCATGAATCCTTCTGCATGCGCTGAAATGCCTGACGGGAGATCATTTTCGTGGATGAAAGAAAAAGCGAAAGAAAAAAAATGCACCATAACAGGAAGTATATTGATCAACGATGACGGAAAATATTTCAACCGGTTTTTTTGGATGATGCCCGATGGAGTTTATCAATGTTATGATAAAAAACATTTGTTTCGTTTTTCAGGGGAACACGAAGTATTTTCAGCAGGCAGAAAAAAAATTACCCCTATACTGAATGGATGGAATTTTCGTCCGCTTATTTGTTACGATCTGCGCTTTCCTGTTTGGAACATGAATACTTTTTCCAACCTGCCTACCGGACAGCTACCGTGTGGACACAAATATTATTAGCTTTGGCACAAAAAAGATATGAATAAAATAAGCCATACACCAAATTTTGAAGGAATATTTTCTGACAAACGTTTAAATAAGCGCGGGAATAATATCGGCTCCAT
>CAINEZ010000440.1 GCA_903847905.1 uncultured Bacteroidota bacterium | reverse complement strand
GCTTTCATGCCGCGTGATTAGCTCATAATAAACTAATGTTGTAAATTTGACATTTAAAGACACATGCGAATCAGTGGTGGTAATTTTGCGGCACGAAAAGCAGCCACTTGCTCGTTACCTGCAAGGCTATGATTATAAAAATAATTGACTTTTAACAGACATTAGAAGAATACAAATTGAAAACCTCAAATGGAGTAATAACAATATGAATGACAATAAAGCATATAAAAGAATTGATGAAGTTCTCAAATATATTTGCAATGCGAATCAACCACCATTTAGAACTGATGGAGAGATAAGTAAAGACCTAAATTTTGATCAAAATTTTAAAGAATTATCTGAAATACTTTTTAAGCTTGAAAGAGAAAATTTTATTCGTTCCGAAATAGACAATACTAATATAAAAAGATATTATTCAACTTTTGATGGACAAATTTTTAAAACACAAAACGGATTCACAGGAAAAAGTAAAAAAGAAAAAAGGGGGAAAATATTTACTTGTGTTCAAACTATTTTGACAGTTTTAAATATTATTGCTATACTTATTTTAGGTTTTATGAATTATATGGCGACTAAAAAAGCTAATGACAATAAAGATGAAATAAAAAATTATAAATTAAATATTGACAAAAAAAATAAAACAATTGACTCTTTAATTTATTTTGTTAAGAAATTAAAATAATTAAACTCCTTAAATCATTTATCTAAATTAAAAGAAAATGAAAAAAATAATTTTCCTTATTCTTATTGCATTAATGACTGGTTGCAATTTGAATAATAATAGCAAAAATAATGAGCAAAAAAAAATTGATAGTTTGGCAACAGTAATAAACAAATTAAAGAAAGAGAAAAAACTTGATAGCTTAAAAAAGGATAGTCTAAGAAAAGACAGTATACATAAGGATACTATAAAGAAAAAGAGTGCAAATGCCAGTACTTTAACTATTCCATTTTTTATTAATTGGACATCTCAACAGATTAGTAATTATTGGTCAACAAGAGTTTCATCTGATTATTTCTTTGAAGAAAAAAATATATTTGGTATTCAGGTTGAAAATCCTGGAAGTATTTTGTTTATGGCAACATTTGATAATAATGGATTATGTAAGGAACATTATACCTTAATAGGAATGGATGATTTCTCTGTGATGAAAGCAAGATTAATGAAAGCTGGATATATTTATTATAAAGATTGTGACTGTTGGAAATTATCAGGTGCAAATCATTTTTGGACAATTGAACCTATTGGAGTTCCCTTAGGCAAAGATAATAAGCCTATTGAAATTTATAGTGATACAAAATTTGAATTAAAATGCACAAGACAATAAATTTGAATGAAAATTATAGCCCAGCAGGTAACTTTGCATTGCTTCAATGGCTTGTGGTTGACGGTGGAGCGATGTGTAGTTAATAAATATTATTACGGCGGACACGTCAGACTCCGTCTGACTTGTCCGCCAATGTTAGCAATGCTTGCTCGTTATGGGCAAGTTTAAAAACAAATATGACTGATATGAAAACAAAATCTTTATCGACATTTTTATTCTTTCTTTGTTGTTCAGTGAATGTTTTTTCTCAATTCATTATAGCCGGAACACATGGAACGAACGATTATTATCATGACATAATTCCAGACACATCAGTTTACGCAACAGACCCCAATGGTCAGCCTTATTATAGTTTTCCATCAAACACACATGATTTTTTAATTGACTTAAACGGAGATTATATAAACGATTTTAAACTAACTGCAATATATGCAAATGGCAATCAATGGTATCAACGCTTTTATTGTACAATTACTCCATTAAATAACAATAGTGTTGCAGTTTCACAATTTGATTCTTGTTTCAATTATCTGACTCCTCCAGTTTTTCAATATTTAACTCCTATGGCGAAATCATTTTCTTATAATGATTCAATTAACAAAAATTCTATATGGATAGATTCGACAGCTTACTTAGCATACAACAATAACGATGCAAATTATATCGACTGTTATAATAATTCTTTCACAACCAATACTGAATATGTAGGATTAAAAATACTGATACCTAATGATACATTATATGGCTGGATAAAAGTCAAAGCAGCTAAATATGACTCAATGGTTGTTCAAGAATTTGCATGTAATTTATTTTCAACCAACATTGCAACATATCAAAATAAATCTTCTTTAGAAATATATCCTAATCCCAGCTGCGGGAAATTCACGGTAGACAATAATGACTTAAAAATAAATAATAACGATTTTGAAATTTACAATGTGCTTGGTGAGAAAATTTACAGCGCAAGAATAAATACTAAAAAAAAAGAAATTGACTTGCTTAACAAACCAAAAGGACTTTATTTCGTTAAGACTGTTATAGAAAACGAAAGTGTGACAAAGAAGATTATTATCGAGTGACAATAAAACCAGCCCATAACTTCGGTCTGCAATCAGCGGCGGTTAGTGGTTGACGGAAAAGTTTGTATTTTTAAAAATTATTTGTGGGGCAGACAGGTAAGTGCTCTAAAACCGCCGCCGGTCGCAGCCCTTCATCGTTAGCGATAATATGAAATTGACAATAACATATCTTTTTTTGATGATAGTATTTTCTATACATGGACAGGTGACTGACTCAATAACTTATTTCTACACAATTGACAAAGATACTTTTCAAGGAAAATATTCATTTGAAACAACAGAATCAGGTTTTATTGATCAATTCCGAAAAATTGTTTTCAAATATAAAACCTTTATGCGTCCTTTACCACTGACAAAAGAAACAGAATTTACTTACGAAACTAAAATTGCCCCATTATATTCTGGAGAATTGAAAAATGGGAAAAAAGTTGGTAAATGGACTTCTTATGCCGACGAAGGTATTGGCTATAGTTGGGAGCAAACAATTTTTGAAGTTTTTTCGACAACTTATAAAACAGACACGACAGTATATAGGACATTTAATTCATCAATAACATATGTTAAAGATAGTATGTTGGTTTATGGGTATGTTTATACGAAGGATGAACATCAATATTGGATTAATTTTGAATGCAAAAATAAGAAAGACTGTATATATTGGTACGAGAGTAAAGGAAACATTATTGAGACAAGCAATTATGATGAATTAGACTTAATTCTTGGACGTTTTGAATATGGCGAATACAACAGAAAGATAAGATTACTTGAGAAAAAATGACATACTATCGCTAACTTAGGTCTGCCACCAGCGGCGGTTAGTGGTTGACAGAAAAGTTTGTATCTTTAAAAAATATTTGTGGGGCAGACACGGAAGTGCTCTAAACCGCCGCCGGTCGCAGCCCTTCATTGTTAGCAACAAGGCGAGAAAAGACATCACGATATGACAATGACAATAAAATAAATGGTTTGAGACTGACAGAAAATATTGAAAATACGAAGGACAAAAGATTTAGTTTTTGCTTACCCGCTTTTGCCCCTATGGGCAATTAGGATTGTTTGCCCTTGCACATTGCACATTTGGCTGCCTGCAAACGCACAAAGCCGACACAATAAGGCAGCCAAAAGAGCAAATCTTCCGACCCGCAATTATTATTTGTAGGTTTAAGAATCTTTGTTTATTTTTGTTATGCGAAATTCAAATATTTCATTTAAAAAAAACAATACAATTAAAGATGAACATACAAATTAAAAAACTAGAATTGATTGAATGGATTGCTCAGATGAGCGATACGAATATTATCAGCAAGATGGATAAAATTCGCAAGACATATCTTACAATTACAAAAGAAAAAGTAAAACCGATGAGCCTTGAAGAATTTTATGCAAGTATTGACAGAGCAGAAAATGATATTAAAACAGGAACGCTTTGTTCACATCAAGAAGCAGAAAAAGAATCTGAAAATTGGTAAACATTATGAATATTATTTGGACACATGAGGCTCTTGAAGAAACAAAGTCAATTTATCAATACTATAAATTAAAAGTTTCCGTAAGGCTTGCCAAAAATATAAAAAGTAAAATATTTTCTTCTGTAAAAAATTTAAGTAAGCAAG
>CAINEZ010000439.1 GCA_903847905.1 uncultured Bacteroidota bacterium | reverse complement strand
GAAGTATGCAAAATAAAGGAGCTGTTAAATTTTTCGCGATTGCGTTTGCACTTGTTTCGTTATTTCAGTTATCGTTTACATTTTTTACAAATTATACTGAAAGAAAAGCTAGAGAATACGCCACTTCTGATGCAACATTAAAAATGGCAAAAGACATGGCTAAAGGCGACGCCTTAAAAGAAACCATACTATACGATTCGCTTGCAAAAGCAAATGAAACGTATTACCTTGATTCTATGCAGAACGAGGTGGTTTTTAATATTCTTGTCAGAAAATATACATACAAGGAATGTAAAGATCGGGAAATAAACCTTGGTCTTGACCTTAAGGGAGGTATGAATGTTACCCTTGAAATTTCCGTTATAGATGTTATCAGGGAAATGGCGAACAACAGCAAAAATCCTGTTTTTACCAAATCACTTGATAAAGCAAGCGAAATGGAAAAAACAAGCACCAAAGATTTTGTTAGTTTGTTTGGTGAAGCCGTTAAAAGCATTGACCCCGGCTTTAAATTATCGTCTATTTTTGCTACTGTTGATCTTAAAGATAAGGTCAATTACAATTCTACTAATGATGAAGTTCTTAAAGTTATAAAGAAAGAAGCCGATGATGCCATCGACCGTACTTTCAATATTCTCCGTACACGTATTGATAAATTCGGCGTTACACAACCCAATATTCAGAAATTATCTACCGCAGGCAGGATACTTGTGGAATTACCAGGTGTAAAAGACCCTAACCGTGTTCGTAAGCTTTTACAGGGAACTGCAAAACTTGAATTCTGGTTAACAGAAAATATTGATAAAGTTTTACCGTATTTTGATGAAGCTGATAAAAAAGCTGCTCAACTTTTAAGTGGCGATACTACTACTACTAAAAAAGATACTACAGCTATTGCTGAAAATGTTGACAAAAAATCAAATAAAAAAATTAAAGGCAAAAAAGCATTAAAAGCCGATTCATTAAAGGTTGATACTGTTTCGCTTGTAAGTAAAATTAAAAAAGATACAGCAGGTAAAAAAGATTTGGTTAATAAACAATCATTTGAACAATATGCAAAAGATCACCCGCTATTTGCATATTTTCATCCTGCCCTTACTCAAAAAGATGGTAAGAGTTATTATCAAAACATAAAGAGTCCTGTTATTGGTTATTGCGCAATCATTGATACAGCAAAGGTTAACAGGGTTTTAAGAACGTCGCAGATACAAGCGGTTTTCCCACGTGAATATAGATTTCTTTGGGAAGTTAAACCTTTTGATGATAAAAAAACTATGCTACAGTTGATTGCTATTAAAATAACAAACAACGATGGCAGCGCTCCTCTTGATGGAAGCGCTATTACTGATGCCCGGCAGGATTTCGGACAAAGCGGATCGAATGAAATTTCAATGTCAATGAATTCCGATGGAGCCAAAACATGGAAACGCCTTACGGGAGAGCATATTGGTGAATGTATCGCTATTGTCCTTGATAATTATGTATATTCTGCCCCCGTAGTTCAAAGCGAAATCCCCAATGGCCATTCACAAATTACAGGTCATTTCACATTAGAAGAAGCAAAAGACCTTGCAAACGTACTGAAAGCCGGCAAACTTCCGGCTCCTGCAAAAATTGTTGAAGAAGCCATTGTCGGTCCTACTCTAGGTAAAGAAGCTGTAAATGCAGGATTGTTGTCATTTATTGCTGCTTTTATACTTACACTGGCATTCATGGTATTTTATTATAACCGCGCAGGAATAGTTGCCGATGTCGCTTTATTTACCAATATGTTTTTTGTGTTTGGAATACTTGCTTCTCTTGGTGCAGTTCTTACTTTACCCGGTATTGCAGGTATTGTTTTAACAATTGGTATGGATGTGGACAAGAATGTGATCATCTACGAAAGGATTCGTGAAGAAATTCGAGCCGGTAAAGGAATAAGGCTTGCAATCAATGACGGATATAAACACGCTTATTCATCAATTATAGATAGTAACGTAACAACCCTTCTTACCGGTATTGTGCTATATATATTCGGATCGGGTCCTGTTCAGGGATTTGCAACTACTTTAATAATTGGTATCATAAGTTCTTTGTTTTGTGCCATTTTTATTACCAGATTATTATTTATTTGGATGATGGACAAAAATTACCAGGTAAAAGTTTGGAACAACATTACCAAAAATTTTCTCACAAATATCCACATTGATTTTATTGGAGTAAGAAAGAAATTTTATATTCTTTCCCTCGCTCTTGTTGTAATTGGTATTATATCGCTTGCTACCAAAGGGCTTAGCAGAGGTATTGATTTTCTTGGAGGAAGAACTTATGTTGTAAGATTTGATCAGGATATTAAAACAAATGATATCAGAACGGCATTAGGTAAAGTATATGATGGTAATGTTCCCGAGGTGAAGACTTTCGGACCAAATAATCAGATAAAGATTACTACATCTTATAAGATAGATGATAAATCTACAGCTACTGATTCTATTGTTGAAACTAGACTTTTTAATGGTCTTTCGCAATTTTATAAGACAAAGATTACGTTGGAAAATTTTATGTCGCATAGCGAAACAAAGGTTCTCGGACGACTTAGCTCTCAAAAAGTAGAACCGACAATCGCATACAGTCTTTTACGAAAGGCATTCCTTGCAGTATTCTTCTCATTGCTTATCATTTTTATTTATATAGCTTTCAGGTTTAAAAAATGGCAATGGGGACTGGGTGGTGTGGTTTCGCTTTTCCATGATACTTTTATTGTAATTTCGATTTTTTCTATATTCAATGGAATATTACCTTTCAGCCTTGAGATTGACCAGCACTTTATTGCGGCTATCCTTACAATTATAGGTTATTCCATTATGGACTCCGTGATTATCTTTGACAGGATTCGCGAATATCAAGCACTTTATCCAAAACGTGATATGCATTCCAATATGAACGATGCGATAAATAGTACGCTTAGCCGTACCCTGAATACATCTGGCATTACCTTCATGGTTTTGCTCGCTATGTTCATTTTTGGAGGAGAAGTGATCAGAGGATTTACATTTGCATTAATGATAGGTGTTATTATTGGCACATATTCTTCAGTGTTAAATGCAACTCCAATTGCTTATGATACTCTTATGTGGCTTGAAAGAAGAAAAGAAAAACGGGAATTAAAAAATAAAAAATAAATCCCACTTAATTATAGCCTCAATCATACTTTAATATTTATAAGGTATCAGAGGCTTTTTTTTTATCATTGTCTGCATAATTCAAATGAGTTTGCTTTTCACATTATTATTGTTTGAAAGTGTTAGCGGGGGGGAACTTATCCTTGTATTGCTCGCTGTATTTTTGCTTTTTGGTCCTAATAAAATTCCTGAAATAGCTAGAAGCTTGGCAAAGGGAATTAGAGACATTAAGAAAGCTACTGGCGATATTCAGGATGAAGTGAATAAAACAATCGCTCCTATTAAAAATGAATTAATGGGTACTGTTGATAAATTGAAAGATGATAATAAAATCGATATTACTAACACCAAAAAAGAAGAAAAAGTAAACGTTAATTCTGATGAAAATAAAAATAATCTATCTGGTTGAAGAAAAAACCTCACAATATTTTCCATTTTTTAAAATTATTAAAAATAATAATATTGATTTTATATGCCATAGAACACAATGTTTGCTAAATGCTTTTTAATATGAAATTTTAAAGATTTAATTTAAAATGTCGCATGAATTTTTTTTACTTGAGAATATTTTTTATTTTAGCAGCATCAATTAAAATACATATTTAATAACTCACAATATGAAAATTAGCAGGATACTTCTTACAACCTTTATCATTGCGGGCTTGTTGTTTACAAAATCTTATGCGCAGAAGAACTGGTCTTTGGATGCAGACAATGCTTTTAAGTATTATCAGTATTACGAAGCAGTTGCAATGTATAAGAAAGCATATAGCAAATTAAAAAAGAATAAAGCAGAAAAAGCTCGCATGGTTTTCCAGATAGCTGAATGTTATCGGCTTACAAACGATACAAAATCAGCAGAAACATGGTATAAAAAAGCAGTTGCATTAAAATATCCAGATCAACTTGCTACGCTTTACTATGCTGATATGTTAAAAGTAAATGAAAAATACGATGAAGCTATTATTCAATATAATGCTTATAAAGATATTAACACTTCGGATACCCGCGGGGCAAAAGGAGCAGAATCATGTACATTGGCTCAGCAATGGAAAGATAATCCTACTCGTTATGAGGTTGAAAACATGAAGCAATTTAATACAAAAGATATGGATTATGCTTCAACCTATTATGATAAAAAATATAAATCATTGGTTTTTGTTTCTTCCCGTGAAGGCTCTATCGGGAAAGATTATGACGCATGGACAGGGCAAAGTTTTTCTGATATTTATCTTACTGCATTAGATAAAAAAGGAACATGGAGCACTCCCGTTTCTGTTGGAGAAAATATTAATACTATTTACAACGAAGGTGCAGCATGCTTTAATGAAAAATATAATGAAATGTACTTTACGCGTTGTGGTGTTGAAAAGAAAAAACAGTTAGGTTGCCAGATTTATCTTTCTAAGAAAAAAACAGGATGGGATATTCCGGAATTATTACCGCTGGGACCTGATAGTTTCTCCTATGGTCATCCATCTTTATCTAACGATGAACTTACTTTGTATTTTTCTTCGGATATGGAAGGGGGCTATGGCGGTAAAGATATTTGGATGGTAAAGCGGACTAAAAAAACCAAATCATGGGATAAAGCAATTAATCTTGGACCAAATATTAATACCGAAGGTGATGAAATGTATCCATACATTCGTGATGATGGAAGTTTGTATTTTGCTTCAAATGGTTTACTTGGTATGGGCGGGCTTGATATTTTCAGAGTCGAAAAAGTCGGTGATTCATGGGGTAAGCCTGTTAACATGAAATATCCTATTAATTCGGCAGGAGATGATTTTGCTATAATATTTGAAGGAAAAACTGAAAAAGGTTACCTGTCTTCAAATAGAAAGGGAGGCAAGGGAAGCGATGATATTTTTTCATTTTATCAACCTCCTTTAGTATTCACTTTACAGGGAAAGATATGCGATGACAGTACAAAAGCCATGATCAAAGGAGCTGTTATTACTCTTATCGGGTCTGATGGCACAATTAATTCAGATTCAAGTGATGTAACAGGCTTATATAAATTCGATAAAACAAAATTTCTTGCTAATACTTCATACGAGATTAAAGTTGAGGCGCAAGGATATTTCGGCGCAAAAGGAAAAGAAAGTACTGTGGGCTTAGAACGCAGCAAAGATTTTATTCATGACTTCTGCCTTGTTCCTATTCCAAAGAAACCTATTGTCCTGCCTGATATTCTTTATCCTTTTGATCAATGGTTATTGCTACCGCAGTATCAAGATTCTTTAAATGACCTGATTCAAACTATGCAGGATAATCCGAAAATAGTTATTGAGTTAGGTTCGCATACTGATAGCCGAGGCGCTCTTGAATACAACGATTCATTATCATATAAACGCGCTAAATCTGTTGTCGATTATATAATATCAAAAGGTGTTGCTGCCGACAGGCTTGTTCCTTATGGTTATGGTAAAAGAGTTCCACGTAATCTCACAACTGATAAATATGTGAGTTCTTATGTAAAAGGAGCTCAGGTAGTAAAATTGGATACAACTATAAAATTTGCTAAGGGTACTATTCTTACAGATGATTATATTGATCAGTTTAAGGATAATGAAAAGAAATTTGAAGCTGCCCACCAATTGAACAGGCGTACGGAATTCAGAGTTTTGAGAGATAATTATGTTCCCAGATCTGACACTTCAAATAATTTAGCTCCGATTATAGAAGTTAAAACAGATTCGGCTTCAATAAAAGAAGAAGACCAGAAACAGCAGCAGCCCGATAATAACAAAATTACACCCGATCAGAATAAACAAGACCTGAATCAGCAGCAGCCAATTGAACCACAACAAAAATCCGACACGAATAAATCTGCTGTTAAGCCTGTTGTTAAACCTACAACTAAAACAAATACTAAAACAACAACTACTAAAAAAGCTCCTACTAAAAAAACTCCTACTAAAACAACCAACAATAAAAATAAGTAGCTTGATTAAAATATTTTAAGAGCGTCCCGATCATAGGTCGGGATGCTCTTTTTATTTTTACGAAAATGAAAGATGAATCTAAATATAATAAACGCGGGGTTTCAGCATCGAAGAAAGACGTGCATGACGCAATAATAAACGTTGATAAAGGCTTATTTCCTAAAGCTTTTTGCAAAATTGTTCCTGACATACTTAACAACGATAATGAGTATTGCATAGCTATGCATGCCGATGGCGCCGGAACAAAATCGTCGCTTGCTTATGTTTATTGGAAGGAAACCGGCGATATTTCTGTTTGGCGAGGCATTGCACAGGATGCTATTGTGATGAATATTGACGATCTTCTTTGTATCGGGGCTGTTGATAATTTCCTTCTGTCATCTACTATAGGCAGAAATAAAAACCTGGTACCCGGCGAAATAATTTCTGAAATTATTACTGGCACCGAAGAGTTTCTTGAAAAACTCCGCAGCTTCGGTATAAATATTTATTCAACAGGTGGCGAAACAGCAGATGTGGGAGACTTGGTAAGGACAATAATTGTAGATTCAACAGCTATTTGCAGAATGAAACGCAAAGATGTTATATGCTGCGAAAAAATTAAAGCCGGCGATGTTATTGTGGGGCTTGCATCATTTGGCAAAGCTACTTATGAAGATCGTTATAACGGAGGTATCGGTAGCAACGGGCTTACATCTGCAAGACATGACGTGTTCTCGAAATTATATGCTAAAAAATATCCCGAAAGTTTCGACGCCTCTATTCCTGCTGAACTGGCATATTCCGGCTCATTGACAATGACTGATATTATTGGCGAAACACAATTAAATGCAGGAAAGCTATTGTTATCGCCGACGAGAACTTATGCACCAATAATAAAAAAAATATTAAGTAAATACAGAAACGATATTCACGGAATGATACACTGCACAGGCGGAGCGCAAACAAAAGTATTGAACTTTGTTGATAATCTTCATGTTATTAAAGATAATATGTTTCCTGTTCCTCCTTTATTCCGGCTCATTCAAAAGGAATCGAATACTGCATGGAACGAGATGTACAAAGTATTTAACATGGGGCACAGGATGGAGATTTATATTCCCTGCCTTGCCGGCAGGCAGGAAGAAGAAATTGCAAAAGAAATTATTGATATTTCCAATGAATTTAATGTTGAAGCAAAGATCATCGGAAGATGCGAAAAACATATTGGGAAGAAATTGACAATTAAAAGTGAAGAGGGGGTATTTGAATATAAATAGCTATCGGGAAGATTGCTGCAATTGCAGCATCACAAAAGTTAATGTATAGAAAATATTTACGAATAATTTTGATTATTCCAATTAAGTATATACTTTTGTGATATACTAAAGAAAATATTATGAAAACATTATCATTAAAACTTGACGACACTGTTTTTCAAGAAACAGAAAAAGTAGTTACAAAACTTAAAAAACCTCGTAATCGTTATATTAATGAGGCTTTGCTTTACTATAACCGACTCCAAAGAAAAAGATTATTAGCAAGGAAACTTGATGCTGAATCAAAACTGGTTCATGCAGAATCTTTAAAAGTTCTTGCTGAATTTGATAATCTGGATGATTATGACAATTAAACAATTTGAAATATGGGTTGCAAACCTCGATCCCAGGCATGGAACAGAAACTGACAAAATTAGACCAATTCTGATTGTTCAGACGGATTTGCTAAACAAAATTCATCCATCTACTTTAATTTGCCCAATTACCACAAATGTTCAATTGAATTGTGAAATATTGCGAGTGCACATTAAGAAAGGAACAGCAAAGGTTAAAGAAGACTGTGACATAATGATTGACCAGATTAGAGCAATTGACAACAGAAGACTTATAAAGAAAGTTGGGGATTTACCTAAAGAACTGGCTGAAGAAGTGAGGGAGAATATCAAAATAATGTTTGACTTAAATTATTAATACACGTAACGCTAATTTAGTATTGCTTCAATGGCTTGCAGTTTACGGTGGAGCAATGGGCAATTTAAAAATCGGCGGACACGTTCGACTTCGTTTGACTTGTCCGTCAATGCAAGCAATGCAATTTCGTTAGCAACAAAATAAAACTGAACAAATGAAAATATTATTTTCGCTAATCTTTTTATTAATCTCATTCTTATCATATTCCCAAAACGAATATGATAAAGGTTGTGTTACCACTGATACTTTTAAATATTCTGGTTTTAATAAGTATTATAAATTACCCACATTTGAAAATACTAATTGCTATATTTTTAATAATGCAGTAAAATTTTTGAAAAAACATCCTAGTTACAGAGCTTGGATTGAGATTCATTTAGATACAGCGCAAAATAAACCCGAAATGTATTTTGATAGCACCAAACACAGGTATTATCCTAAAGATAAAAAGGCAGAATCTAAAAGAGATTCAGTGTCAGATATCTTGCTTGAAAATCTGCAATGTATTGGAAAATATTTAGAAAGCAATGGTGTGAAAAACGCATTATTTTCTCCTTTTAAATTGCATACTACAGTAGGATTTGTAACTTGTAATAGTAAATTTGATTGCAAAAACTCCATTCCCCGCAATTTGATTTATATTATTTGCTGCCCAAAAGATTCATCAATATTCAGTAATTTAAAAAACGACTCGACATTGAGGCTTGAAAACATTTATTTTAAAACAGGCGAAGCACAACTTTTATCTGCATCATATAATGAATTAAATGAATTATTTGAATACCTCAATAAAAATTCCCAAATAAATATTGAAGTTTTAGGGCATACAGATAATATAGGCAATGATATTTCAAACAAACTATTATCTGAAAACAGAGCAAAAGCTGTTGCTGTTTATTTAGTAAATAAGGGAATAATGCCTGCAAGAATTACAAGTAAAGGATATGGTGAAAGCAAACCAATTGCAAATAATGATACAGAAGAAGGACGATCAAAAAATAGAAGAGTAGAAATTAAAATAAGAAAATAATACAAATTATTCTGTTGATAATGCAATCAAAACATAATCGAACCATAATTATAGAAAATTGCTAAAAAGAATGTATTAATTATATTTATAAAGGTTATCGCAAATTACGACAACCTCTGAAACTATTTAAAATATTGCAATTGAAATCAAAAAAAATTGACAGAACAATACGCATTATAAACATTATTTTGAATTATAATTTTTTCACAAATTAAACAGAACAAATCAATAATAAAAAATGTTAGATAAATTAAAAGCAATATACGATCGTTGGGAAGATATCGGAAGGCAAATTGCCGACCCTGGCGTGATGTCGGATATGAAGCGGTATATCAGGCTGAGCAAGGATTATAAAGAGTTGCAGCCTGTTGTTGATGCATATAAGGAATACAAATTAGTAATTGACAACATTGCATCAGCCAAAGAGATCCTGTCGAATGAAAAAGATAATGAGTTCAGGGAAATGGCTAAGACCGAACTTGACGAACTTATTACTAAGCGCGATAAAATGGAAGAAGATATTCGCATTATGCTTATTCCTGCCGACCCGCAAGACGGTAAAAATGCGATAATGGAAATTCGCGCTGGAACCGGTGGTGACGAAGCAAGCATATTTGCAGGCGACCTTTACCGTATGTACACCCGTTATTGCGAAGCGCGTAAGTGGAAAATTGAACTGGTTGATTTTACCGAAGGCACTGTTGGCGGGTTCAAGGAAATAATTATTAATGTTTCAGGTGACAATGTTTACGGGCAATTGAAGTACGAATCGGGCGTTCACCGTGTGCAGCGGGTTCCGCAAACCGAAACACAGGGAAGAGTCCATACTTCGACTGCATCAGTTGTTGTATTGCCTGAAGCGGATGAATTTGACGTTGATCTTAAACAATCTGATATACGAAAAGATACTTTCTGTTCTTCCGGTCCCGGCGGGCAATCAGTAAATACTACTTACTCAGCGATCAGGTTAACTCATATCCCAACGGGAATAGTTGTTTCATGCCAGGATGAGAAATCGCAGATCAAAAATCTTGATAAAGCCATGAAAGTATTGCGTTCTCGTTTATATGAACTGGAATATCAGAAATATTTGGATGATATTTCAAAAAAACGTAAAACAATGGTGTCAACAGGCGATCGCTCTGCCAAGATACGCACATATAATTATTCCCAAAGCAGGGTAACTGATCATCGCATTGGATATTCTACGCACAATTTACCTGTATTTATGGATGGAAGCATTCAGGAAATGATTGATGCGCTTCAGTTAGCTGAAAATGCTGAAAGGTTAAAAGTTATTGGGGAAGAAAAGGAGTAGTAGAATAAGTTAATCCCGTGGGATGTCTTCGGCATAAGGCAAAAGGGGATATGGTATAAAGGAATAAAGGTATAAGGCATAAAGTATAAGGTATTAGGGTGTATAAAATTTCCCTTATTTCCCTATACCTCTATATCCATATACCTTCAGGTAATAAGAAATAAAATAGTAATGTTTCCTACACATGCGGAATTTAATGACCAATGTTCAAAGTTTAATGTTTCAATGTTTCAAGTTCAATGTTCCAAGTTCCTTAGTGTTCCGATAGCTATCGGAATAGTGTTCTTAGTGTCTCAGTGGTAAAGATTAAATGAAAAGGTATAAGGTATAAGGTATAAAGGTATGGAGATATAAAGGTATATGGAATTTTCCTTATTTCCCTATACCTCTATATCCTTACTTCCTCAAAGCATAAGAAGTAAAATAATTCAAAGTTCAAGGTTCGGATATAAAAGATAAATAACATGAAAAGAGAAGAATTATTTAATTTGATGGTTGAGAAGAAATCATTCCTCTGCGTAGGACTGGATTCGGATATTTCAAAACTTCCGAAACACCTTATGGATTGCGAGGATCCTGTTTTTGAATTTAACAAACAGATCATTGATGCCACAATTGATTTTGCTGTTGCTTATAAACCCAATCTTGCATTTTATGAAAGCCGCGGCGCAAAAGGATGGCAGAGCCTTGAAAAAATAATTGAGTATTTGAATAAAACAGGCGGGAAAATTTTTACAATTGCTGACGCAAAAAGAGGAGACATTGGAAATACTTCAAAACTATATGCAAAATCTTTCTTCGGAAATAAAGACACATCGCTGAATTATGATGCTGTAACTGTAGCTCCATACATGGGCGAGGATTCAGTAACACCATTTCTTGAATATAAAAATAAATGGGTTATTCTTCTTGCTCTTACATCAAACAAAGGAGCTGAGGATTTTCAAATGCTGGAATCGGGCGGAAAAAAAATATTCGCTCATGTGCTTGAAAGATCAAAACAATGGGGCAATGCAGATAATATGATGTATGTTGTTGGTGCTACCCAGGCTGATATGCTTGCGGATATCAGGAAGATCGTACCCGATCATTTTTTATTGGTACCGGGGATAGGAGCGCAGGGAGGGAGCTTGGAAGAAGCAGCTAAATACGGGCTAAATGACCAATTCGGTTTAATTGTAAATGCTTCCAGAAGTATTTTATTCGCTTCCGGCGAAAAAGATTTCGCCCTTAAAGCAAAAGATGAAGCATGGAAAATTCAAAAGGAAATGAAAAAATTAATGAAACTATAAATTGCCTTTATACCCTGATTAAATATTATATTTCTTGCCTTGATTGAGATAAAATCCTTTATTATTTTAATAGCATTTTTTCTTAAAATATTTTACTTAAATAGGGTGTAAATATTATTTTATTTTTTATTTTTGCACCATATAACAAAGCGCTTAAATAATATTATGATTTCTTAATGGAATATTATAAAAGTGAAGCGGCTTTTATTACATTCTGTTCATAGGCATCTGTTTATTAAATTCGCCAGAGTATATAAAACAGGAAGTATTATTTTAAAAGCCTATAAAAAAAGCTTACTAGTATGAAAGAACTTATTATCGGGGATTTAGTTGCCAAAGTTCCAATAATCCAGGGAGGAATGGCGGTGGGTATATCCATCAGCGGGCTTGCATCGGCAGTTGCCATTGCAGGTGGCATTGGAGTTATTGCCACTGCCGGAATAGGTCATCTGGAAGAAGACCTTTATACAAATTATGTTCAGGTTCACAATCGTGTTCTTGCGCGTGAAATAAAAAAAGCAAAAGAAGCAACTAAAGGTATTATCGGGATAAACATTATGGTAGCTTTATCCAATTATGGAGAATTGGTAAAGGTTTCGGTTGATGAAGGCGCTGATATTATTTTTTCGGGTGCAGGGCTTCCTTTAAAGCTTCCCGGGTATTTACCTGAAGGAAGCAAAACAAAACTTGTACCTATTGTTTCTTCAGGTAAAGCTGCAAAACTTATTGCAAACAGATGGATTGACAAATACAATCATATTCCTGATGCTGTTGTAGTAGAAGGTCCCAGGGCAGGCGGACATCTTGGTTTTAAAAAAGAAAATCTTTTTGACGCTAAATATGAGCTTGAGAACCTGCTGACGGATGTGTTGGAAAATGTAAAACCTATTGAAGATAAATATAACAAAGCTATCCCTGTTATTCCCGGTGGCGGTATTTATACAGGTGCGGATATTTATAAATTTATGAAAATGGGAGCGTCAGGCGTACAAATGGCTACACGCTTTGTTGGCACTTATGAATGCGATGCTTCTGATGAATTCAAACAAGCATACCTAAATGCAGATAAAGGAGATATAGTGATAATTGATAGTCCTGTTGGTATGCCCGGAAGAGCTATCAGGAATCAATATCTTGAAGATGTGAATGCGGGGCAAAAAAAACCATTCAAATGTCCTTTCCATTGTATAATTACCTGCAATGTAAAAGATGCTCCATATTGTATTGCTAAAGCGCTATGTAATGCAAAGGAAGGAAACCTTACCGACGGATTCGCTTTTGCAGGCGAGAATGTTTACAGAGTGAATGAAATAGTTCATGTTAAAGACCTTATTGATTCTCTTATTGCAGAATATGAAGAAGCTGCTTTGAATGATATTGCATAAAACCTCAGGAAAAAAAAGCGGCAGGAAAAATATTTTTCTGCCGCTTTTTTTTTGAGATAATACCGATACGCAATAT
>CAINEZ010000438.1 GCA_903847905.1 uncultured Bacteroidota bacterium | reverse complement strand
TGTGATTTTTCAGTTTCTTAAGAATTCCTTTTTTAGTCAATGCCATTTCGTGAGGTTCTAATTTCGCCCAATTTCTGAAATAATTCGTTGTATTAAATATCAAATAACAATAAGGATTGTATAAATTAGGCTCAAGAAAAATTATTTTCCCGTTATCATTTAATAATAATTTTAAATTATCTAAAGTTTTATCTAATTCCGGTACCAGATGATGCAGAATCCCATTCCCAACTATATAATCAAATTTAAAACCTGTAAGATCCTCCGGGGTATTAAAATCTAATACTTTATAACAAAGATTTGATTGAATATATCTTTTGTTAGCTTCATTTATATATACTGCACTTAAGTCAGTCCCTAGTACATATGAACCCGTTTTATCAGCAAGTATTTTCGAAAACTCTCCTGTACCGCATCCTATTTCTAATATTTTAACATTTTGCGATTTATCCATCTGCTTAATCATATATTCAGCCCGTCTTTCTGAACGTACTTTTAGCGTCTTGTTCTCCGGAAACAGATAGTATCCTCTTTCATCTTTCAATCCTGTTTTAAACATAAATATACTTTAATTGAAATGCATAGTTATTATATTAACTAAAAAAAATTCCTGAATTTCTTTGAATTTTGTTTAGCCCATAAACCTAATCCTTCATTTATGAGAAATGTCATAAAAATGATTATGAGTATTGGATTTATTATTACAGAAATACTTATCCAATCACGTATGATATAATAATCTTTAGGAATTAATAATAATCCGAACAGAATTGCATATAACACATTATACCTTGACTGTTCATTTGAGTTTATAAACATCCATAACGGAATAAATAACATGATTAGCCGGTAATCTCCTGTTACAAAAGGGAAAAGTATTAATGAAAACGTAACTAAGGCAACTTTTCGCCACTCTTCTTTTTCTATAAATATTATGTACAATGCGGTTATACCAGCATATAGTAATGAAACAGGAAAATATAGCTTGAATAAGTTTTGTATGGGAGGGCTTCCGGCTTGGATATTAGGGAATATTAAGTATAATCCCCCTTTAAATGCTCCATAAAGGCTGGAACAATATGCTGCACCGGCATCACCCAATACATATATGCTATTATAACTGTTTTCAGAACTTCCAGCGCTTTTTAGAAAAATAAAAATTGAACCAGAAAATTGAACTGAAGAAAATAGCCATTTATCAATAAACAAACTAATGAATGGCAATATAAAAAAAAGTAAAATCACAACACCAATTTCTCTATATTTTTTATCAGCAAAATAAAGTAGCAGGAAAACAGCATAATATATTTTGGTATGAACAGCCAATCCTAATAATATAGCACTCACTAAATATTTCTTTTTATAATAAAACAACATTGATAATGACATAATGATAAATATATACATTTCGCAATTTCCACGATCAAGTGCAAAAAGAACAGGATATGTCATAAGAGTGAAAACAAATGAATTCCTTAATAAATTCCAATCCATACCGTAGAACTCCCCATGTTTTTTAATATTGAAATAATTAAAGCAGAATAAATATAATATAAATATGCCTGCATAAACCACATAAGCCAAAAATTGGTTAGGTAAATGAAACAGGTATGGTAAAAAAATAAAATAATTTGAAAAATCGTGACCTATTGTATATACCCCATGCCCTGTTGAGGTTATTTGCTTGTAATTATTAAAAAAATCCATAAACACATCCCAAGGCACACATAAAAATGTATTGAATGGGAAAACCCGACCAAGGTACACCCCTATGAAATAATGATAAAATACTGCTATTACAAAACCAATAATTATTATTGTTGCTA
>CAINEZ010000437.1 GCA_903847905.1 uncultured Bacteroidota bacterium | reverse complement strand
TTCATGATCGGCTGTCCGACTAATTTTTTTGTTTTATCTTTGCTCATAGCCCTAATTTGGAAATTTAGGCAAAGATGGCAAGTATATCGGTTCATTCAGATATGCTTGCCTATTTTATCTCGTCCACCAATGATTTAAAAACAAAATTAAGAATCTGTTTTGATTTTAATATTTTTAGCTTTCCACAAACGCTATTTAAGTTTTTCGGCAATGCTATAATCTTATAAAACATTTTTAATATTAAAATGTTGCAATATGCCCTTAATATTATCAATGAGTACCTGTTAAAACTAACGAAGAAATCAATAATTTATAAAAAAGTGAAACACTGCTAAGATTAATACTTCGGTAATTTTTTATTTCACGCTAAGTCGCAAACCTGCCTGACCGGTAGGCAGGGACGCAAAGCCTTGATATTGTTGAAAGTTTAAAATAATCATCATTTTGCGAAACACTTGATATTTCAGGGTTTTAAAATTATTACCGAACCATTGCTAAGATAATAATGATTTCATATTTAAACATTATTATCTGCTATAACTTTATTAATTAATTTTTCTGCGTAATATCTGTTGTCTCGGAAGGGGTTAAGGAATAAGTAATATACGTCCTATATATTCGTGTTTTGTCCCTTCAGTTTCTTTTAACAGTATTTTATATACATAGACATTCATTAAAACATCGTTATAATTTCCACTATTGTTTATTGTTCCGTTCCATGGTTCAGCTTGATGAAGGGTTTCATCCCATTTTGAAGTCTGGAAAATTAATTTGCCCCAACAATCGAAAATATACTCATTATAATATTTGGAATCTACGCTATATCCTCTTGGAGTGAAGAAATCGTTAAGACCGTCATCATCAGGAGTAAAAGCATTTGGAATATAGAAAGTAAAAATATCTTTTACTTTAATTGTATCGCTTATCGTATCTGTGCATCCGTTATTATCGTTTACTATCAAAGTAACAAGATATGTTCCGGTTTTAGTATATTGGTGGCTTAAGCTGCTTCCGCTACCGAATAAACCGTCGCCAAAATTCCAATTCCAGTTAACAACATTCCCGCTTGAATTATCAAGGAAATAAACAGGTCCGTCCATTACTGTCAAAACTTTCGGGTTAGCAGAAAACTCTGCAGTAGGTCCAAAAGTTTCCATAACATTGACAGTAGCAGAAGAGCTTAAACTAACGGCGTCGGTAACAGTTACAGTATAAGTTCCAGCACATAAATTATTCGCAGTAGCAGTGGTTTGTGTTGGCGTAGTGTTCCAGGCATAAGTGTATGGCTCTGTTCCACCTGTTGCTGATACACTTGCATTACCATTGCAAGCTGAACAATTTGAAGTTGAACTGGAAGTGTTTAATGTTAAAATAGATGAGGAACATGAACCACAAGTAGTGGTTTGAAAATATATGCCGACAGTACAAACTGAAAAACAATCATTATTATCAGTTAAACTATATGCAGAAGACGTTTGTCCTGAATTCACGTTAGTGCTTACCTGTACATAATTCCAAAAGAGTTTCGGGAATGTCCCTGAAGTTCCGTTACACATAACATCAAAAGTAGCTGATAAATTATCTTGCAAATCAGAAGCAATTAAAAAGGCTGTAGAGTTGGAGCCGGTGCCACAAGCTGTAAAACCTGTAATGGTATTACTAAATGTGCTAGTTGTGTCTCCAGCTATTGTCATTATCCCATCATTAATAATCAGAGAACCTTTCCATGTAGCAGTTGGGTCTTTGTATATAATAATTAAAGTTGCGCCGTCAACTTCCCAATCATTGTTTCCTGCAATATTGTTTATTGTATATGTTCCGTTACCAGTGCCGGTAACGGCTGGTGTTACATCTGCCCTGAAGGCTCTTGTCGCTATTTCGCCAACCATTTCCCAGCACTTTGAAATATCACTTCCAATCAATGAACCTGAATAATTATTTGTTACACTTGAAGGGTTTGTAAGGGTTACGGTAGGTGTAGTTGAAGATCCTGACTGATAGCTTACAGTCCAGTAAATGTATGCTTTATCAACAACATAACATGAAGGAATGCCGCTTATTGGCAATGTACATGGAAACCCGCAGCCCGGATTTTGGGTATAGCGGACTGTAATCATTTTGGAGGATTGAACATAATTTAATCCGCATGATGTATTGTTATAGGTTTGATTCAGATTAGCATTACCATCACGAAGTAAAAAAGAATTATTATGAGTGTTTCCGCAAGCTCCCTGTAAAGATATTTTATTTTGAGCTATAGCTCCAGATACAAGCAATAGATAAGCAAAATAAATTATTACTATTTTTTTCATTATAGATAGTTAGTGGGTATTGTTAAATTTTTACTATTTATAAGACGTACTTTTTATTAAGAAGTTGCTTATTATAATACTTCGGTAATTTTTTGTTTCACGCTAAAAAACCTTGATATTGTTGAAAATTTAAAAATAATCATCATTTTGCAAAACACTTGATATTTAAGGGTTTTAAAAAAGATTACCGAACTATTGTTATTACAAAAGTAAATAAATTTAAGTCTTAGGGAATATATACCAACCGCCTGTCTGTTTTTTTTATTTCTACTCTTGAGAATATAAAAATTTATTTTTTATTTTTTACCAATGAATCAACTTCGTTTTTCTTAATCAAATCGCTACCTGTAGATATTGGAACTCCGGTATATTCTTTCAACCCGTTTTCTGTCATTATCCATTTTTTCCCTGAAAGTTCTTTTGAATTATCATAACTTTCGGAATAGTAATGCAAAAGCGATGATGTTTCGGGACTGAGGTATATTCCTTTCCACAAAGGGACTTTTATAACAACTTTAATATTTTGCTCTCTCCATTTTTCGTTTTCGGGAAGTTCATAGCAATTGCCGAGAATCAAGGCTGTATCATTTGGATGGATTTCAAATTTTATTTTTTTGATATGGTTTTCGGCTTCTTCTTTATTCCTTCCTTTTGAACTATAATATACCAGCAACTGGTAATTTTCATTTTCACTGCTTACGATTCTTAAATCAGGTAAGCCAAAACGAATGCTTTTCCCATTTATGGAAACTAAATTCCATTGTCCGATAACAAATTTTGATTCATAATCTGAAATAGAATCAAAGAGGTTATCTTCTTTTACATAAACTTTTAATAACCCATTTATAGGTTGATTTAATTCAGTCTTTTTTGTGACTACAGATTTATGAGAAAAATTAGATAATATACTAAGACTGATAATAAGGCAAAGGATTAAACCTACAAACCATAATGTGAATGAAGAAATTCCGATGATGCGTTTCCTTGACTTAAAACCGAATATCATTTTGATCCCATTGTAAACAAGCATTATCAAAGGAATGCCTATTAACAGTGTAAGTCCGATAAGACCCAATGTGATCTGCCCTGGTGATGCAAGAAATAATTTCAGGAAAACAGGAAATGAAAAATTAGAAATGCCCATTGACGAGATCCATATCACATCATTTGATTTCGCAAAAGAAGAAATGAACCCTATTGCCAGGAAAATTCCCACCATAATAAATATAACGCCGATAATTATTGCAACAGCTCTGATAAAATATTTTCCAAGAATAATAAAAAAATCTACGATTTTTTCCGCAGCTGTTTGCGGGTGCTGATTTCTAAAATTTCTTGAATAGGCTGATTTTGCTTCATTTTTTATGTTTTTCAGAGTATCTTTTAAATTGCCTATCTCCTCATGAATTGATTTTTCAATATTGGAGATATTAACCGGCTCCCCCCGCATTTCAAGTTTTTCAGTGGTTGTGAATGCTTCAGGTATTACAATCCAAAGTATTATGTATAATAATGGTCCGGAGCCAAACAAGAATAACGCAATAACAAACGCGACTCTTATCCAAACCGGATCAATGTTGAAGTATGCGCCTATACCCCCGCAAACCCCTCCCAGCACTTTATTATCGGGGTCACGATACAATCGTTTACGGGTTTTTGTTTCGGCAGATGATCTTGGTTCTTTTTTTTCACCGCCATTGGCAGCGCCTATCTGCTCCGGTTCTCCCATTACAGAAATTACTTCATTTATGTCTTCAATTGTAATTACCTGTTTGCTGTAGTTTATTTTTGCCTGCAGCATTTCAGCTATCCTGGATTCTATGTCGGAGATTATTTCGTCCCTGCCCTCAGAATTTGTGAAGTAACCTTTTATGGTTTCAAGGTAATTGCTAAGCTTACCAAAAGCATCCTCATCAATATGGAAGATGATTCCGCTTATATTTATTGTTACTGTTTTTTTCATGATAAAAGTATTTTTACAATTAAATTAATAAATTTATTTTGAATTATATATGGATCATTTTATCAACTGAACCTACCAATTCTTCCCATGATTTTTTCAGATCTTTCAATAATGACCTGCCCAATGGAGTGAGTTTATAATACTTTCGTGGAGGACCTGAACGCGATTCCGCCCAGTTATATGTTAGGAAACCATCGTTCTTCAGCCTTGTCATAAGAGGGTATAGAGTACCTTCAACCACTATCAGTTTTGCTTCTTTCAGCTTGTCAATGATGTCGGGTACATAAGAATCCTCTTTTGCAAGAAGGGAAAGTATGCATAATTCCAGCACTCCTTTCCTCATCTGCGCTTGCGAATTTTCAGTATTCATAATGTTGTATGTTTTAAAAGGAATATTGCGATACAAAGATATAATAATAAATTAGTATTATGCAAGACATAGTACTAAATTTTAACAAAATAATTCGGTACTCGCTGAAAATCAGTAAGGAAAATTTACTAAAAAATGAAGAAGATTAAATGTTTTTTAGAGAAAAAAGCTTGAAAATCTAATAATTAACAGCTTTTCTTTCAAAGTAAGCTTTAGGATGTGCACAAACAGGGCAGTTTTCAGGAGCTTTCTTTCCTTTATGAACATGCCCGCATTTACGGCAGATCCATTCTACCTCGGGTTCATTTTCGAAAACCTTATTTTCTTCAATATTTTCAAGAAGTTTTAAATATCTTTTTTCATGGTCTGCTTCAATTTTTGTTATCAGTTTAAAAGCAGTTGAAATTTTCGAAAAACCTTCTTTGGCTGCTGTTTCGGCAAAAGAAGGATATAATGAAGTCCATTCTTCGTTTTCACCAGCTGCTGCGGCTTTAAGATTTTCTGAAGTAATCCCGATTTTTCCGGCAGGGTAGGTGGCTGTAATTTCAACAGGATTTCCTTCCATGAATTTAAAGAAAATTTTTGCATGTTGTTCTTCGTTCAAAGCGGTTTCCATGAAAAGGGCGGCTATCTGCTCATAACCTTCGTCTTTCGCTTTTTTTGAAAAAAAAGTATAACGGTTTTTTGCCTGTGATTCACCTGCAAATGCTTTAAGAAGATTTTTTTCAGTTTGGGTTCCTTTAATACTCATTTTTTTTTTTAGATGATTAATAATGGCTGTAAATTTAAGAAAATTTAAACTTGTATAAAAAGTATATTGCGAATCATTCGATTAAAAATTCAAAAGATAAATCAGGTTTGCACGATTTTATTTGGCTATACTTTTAAAATCTTTTTCAAGAAACGCATCGGGATTTGAAGCATCCACTTTATGTCCGTCGTAGTAAAGTACTTCGCCTTCTTTGGCTGTTACTAAAAACTTCCAGCATTTGCCTCCTGTAATAGTACCTTCGGGTCCTACTTTATGAAGGTATACAACATTCGGATTTTTTTCCTCTATAGCTTTTTTTATTTCATCTTTAGTTACAAGTTTTACGGTGTAAGGATAAACTGTTTTTATTTTTTCAATTGTATTAAAATTTGAAGGAAGTTCTTCTTTCAGAAGCCAAAGTTCCTTGGTTTTAATGTTAATTCCCGAATCTTTATTGATCAGTTTTGGTGTAATGCTGGAATGTTCGCTGGCATATTTCACGTGGCTTTGCATAAACGTAAGGATACCACCAATCTTATACAAATAATTTTCTTCGCTTGCATCCACATAAGATAATGGAACCGAGCCAAGATCGGGCATTTTATTAAGATCGGAATTTCCGCCTAAAATGAAATTAAGAAAATTGTATGTGCATTTTACGCCATCTTCTGTTTGCTCGGCTTCCGACAGCATAATAAAAGAATATGAACCATTTGTTTTTTTAGTGTCAAATTGTTCAACAGTAATAAACTCGTAAGGAGTAATTGTCCAGAATTCAGGCATGCAGGCTTTAATAGTTTCATTAAAAGATGAAAACGGGTCTCCATCTAACACAACATAAGTTTTTGATTTTAAGAACTTCGAAATTTCCGAAGAGTTTGCAAATTTTATTTGTGCAGAAAGCTGAAATGACAGCAATGAGAATGCCAGTACAACAATTATCTTTTTCATAATATTTTAATTTTGGTTGGACTAAATTATAAAATTGATATTAATGAAACTCTGTTATGCAAAAAATATTCCATAAAAAATAGAAAATTTATAATATAATTTTATTTTTGCTAAAAAGTATTGGACGTTCCTCAATAATCAGTATAATTTTCTATAAAGCCGTCTATTAACAAGGGCTTTATAGAATAATTAACTGTAATGAATATTTTTTTTCTCAAAAATGAGATTCCTGAAAAAAGTTGTGTCCAAAATGCGAACTTAGCGGTTGACAAAAACTTCCGTACACATATGGACACAAACTCAACGACAATTCATCGTTTCAAGATGCAAATAAACAAATTTTCAGGAAACATTTCAAAAGAATTATCAAAAACAAAACAACGATTGGTAAAAGAAATGTTGTATGGTATGCAGGCATCAAAAGATGTAAAGCTATCAAATATCAGTCGGGCATTGAAAGAAAATATTCCATTGATAAAAACGGAAGATAGATTAAGTCGGAATCTCGGAGACGAAGATTTAACGGCACATATCAATAATCACATCATGCGTTTGGGAGACGATAAGATAGATGACACAATGGTTATTGCCATTGACCCTGGTGATTTAATGAAGCCTTATGCAAAAGAAATGGAGCACCTTTGTAATATTTATGATGGTAGCGAACATGAAACAGCAAGAGGTTATCATCTTTGTCAGGTAACAGCGGCTAATTTATCGCATGATAAAATTGTTCCTCTGTACTGCGAAGCATACTCAAGTAATGCAAAAGATTATCCTGGCAGTACTGAAAAACTAATAAATGTCATACAAAATGTAACGAAATATACTGGAAAGAAAGGTACTTGGGCAATAGACCGACAAGGAGATGATATAGACCTTATTAAATTTTTCACAGAAGAACAATTACAATTTGTAACCCGTCTGAAAATGAGTCGCTATCTGCATTTTGATGGGAATTTAAATAAACAGGTTAAAGCAGAACGCATACATCGTCATGTAGAATTGAAACATAAAGCACATATTTATATTACCAAAGATGGGAAAGAAGAATTTCTTCATCTAAATTATGGCGCTGTTACAGTTGCATTACCTGACTATCCTGAGCAATGGTATACTCTTGTTATTATAGAAGGGTTTGGAAAACAACCCATGCTCTTACTTACCAATAAATCCGTGAATATCTTTAATGGAAAAGAACTTTGGCGTATTGTGGAAATTTACCTCACTCGCTGGAAGTGTGATGAATGTTATCGTTACATAAAACAATCTTATAATCTTGAGGATTTTCGTGTAATGAGCTATACTTCTATACGTAACATTATCGTATTAGTTCATGCAATTGCTTACTTTACCAGCATATACATAGGTGTATCTTTAAAGTTAAAAATAATGGTTCAGAAAATTTTTATTCTTTCAAAAAGATTTTTTGGAGTACCTACTTTCTTTAACTATGCTATGGCTGATGGTATTTCAGAATTATTAAAGAACACTAAAAATGGTATTTATAATTTTAAAGGTATGACAGGAAAAAATATTGATGATTTTCAGTTATCTTTATTCCCTGATTAAAAATTTTGAGGAAACTTCAGT